>CAKSUD010000007.1 GCA_934500865.1 uncultured Clostridia bacterium
ATAAAGTATATGAAAAAAGTTGCATTTTATACCTTGGGTTGTAAGGTTAATCAGTATGAAACAGATTCTATGAAAGCTATTTTTGAAAATGGCGGATATGAAATAGTTGATTTTGATGGGTATGCAGATGTTTATGTAATTAATACTTGTACAGTAACTGCTATGGGAGATAAAAAATCTCGTCAGATAATTCATTTAGCCAAGAACAATAATAAAGATGGTGTAGTTATAGTTACAGGCTGTATGGCACAAGGCATAATTAGAGATAACAAGACAATAGAAGGAGCAGATATAATTGTTGGAAATGAGGACAGAAAAAACATATTAAGCATCTTGAATGAATATTGTGGCGAAAAAATAGTTAATGTCAGTGATATAAAAAATGAGCGAGAGTTTTGGGAAAGCAATGGTGTAATATCTGAGGATAGAACTCGTGCATATATAAAAATTCAAGATGGCTGTGACAGATATTGTTCATATTGCATAATTCCATATGTAAGAGGTCCGATTAGAAGTAGAGATTTTAATGAGGTTATAAATGAAGCCGAAAATATGGTTAAAGACGGTTTTAGTGAGCTTGTTTTGATTGGTATTCATTTAGCCTCTTATGGAAGAGATACAAAGGGAAAAGATTTAATGGATGTGTTGGAGGAGCTAAGTAAAATTGATGGAATAAGAAGAATTAGATTAGGTTCTCTAGAACCATCGTTTATTTCTAAAGGGAACATAGACAGAATGAGAAAACTGGATAAAGTTTGTAAACATTTTCATTTATCCTTGCAAAGTGGGTGCGATACTGTTCTTAAGAGAATGAATAGAAAGTATACTACAAGCGAATATGAAGAAAAAGTTCATATGATAAGAGAAGCTTTCCCAGATGCTGCTATTACTACTGATGTAATTGTTGGTTTCCCCGGAGAAAATGAAGAAGAATTTAACGAGACATATGAATACCTAAAGAGAATAAATTTAAGCAAAATGCATATTTTCCCATATTCAAGAAGAACAGGAACTCCGGCTGCTAAGATGCCGAATCAAGTTGAAAAGTCGGTTAAAAAAGAAAGAGCAGACAAACTTATAAAGTTATCCCATAATAATGAAATAGCGTTTGCTAAAAGATTTCTAGATAGAAAGATAGAAGTTATATTGGAAAATCGTCTTAAAGAAGGATATAGAGAGGGATATTCTGAGCAATATGTACCGGTTTTATATAAAGGCGGAAACGCGAAGGATGTAATTATAGGAGTAGGAAAAAAAGTAACGGACAATGGAGAAATTGTTATTGAATAAATTGCGTTGACATAAGCTGTAAATGGATGTATGATATATGGGCAATAAAGATATTGCTAATTTGCCACGTAATGGGTGGCGAAACGATACCGAAAATTTTATTTTGGAGGAGCTTATGAAAATTTCTACACAAGGCGTAATTACCTACCACGAATCAGAACAGGAAATCATCGATAGTTTGGTGCGCTATTTAGATTTTTGGTTTAAAGTTGAACTTAGTGAATTGCCCGTGATACTGAATAAAATGGGGTTCACATTGCCTATTAATAACATATCTTGTAGATATGGGCATAATTCAGTTGTGCTGAGAATAGATGTATTTAACGAAGTAGAGTTTTACATTGGGGATATGGTTGACCCGTATCCGAGTGTAAATTGTCGTTCTTCGTATATTGTTACAGCAGAAGAAGGAAAAGTCGTTGATGTTAATAAGTTGCAAGTTATGCTTGAATAATTCTAAAAAGACTGTTGGTTTTATACCATCAGTCTTTTTTTGTTTGCAATAATTCAACTACTGTAAACTAAGAAAGATAGTACTTTAGACCCAAATAATGAATATGGAAGAAAAATCGAGAAAGGAAGAGAAAACAAGATATTTAAAACTTGTCATGTGATATACAAAACTATATATTTAAGGTACACCAAAACACAATATATTGTTATATATTTTTTGAAAAAACACTAAATATTGTGTTTTAATTACCGATAAATACAATGGCGTTAATAAATAAAAATGCTTGTAAATTATACTGAGGGGGTTTTTTTAATGATAACAAAAATAAGAAAAAGAAATGGTGAAATTGTAGATTTTTATCAAGAAAAGATTACAAGAGCTATTTTTAAAGCAGCTCACGCGTGTGGTGGAGAGGACTATGCTAAGGCAGAGGCTTTATCTAATGAAGTAATGGCTATTATAGAGAAACAATTTGGAACAGGTATTCCTGATGTAGAAACAATTCAAGACACGGTAGAAAAAGTTTTGATTGAAAATGGCCATGCAAAAACTGCGAAGGCATATATTTTATATAGAGAAAAGCGCAAGGGAGCTAGAGAAACGAATGCATTAATTGGCGGAACAATTGATATGTTCGGAAAATATTTAGGGGACAAAGACTGGCTCATTAAAGAAAATTCTAATATGCAAAAGAGTATAAACGGATTAAACAATTACGTTAGGGAAGCTTTTACAAAAATGTATTGGCTTAACGAAGTTTATCCTGAAAACATAAGAAAGGCACATGAAAGTGGCGAAATGCATTTACATGATTTGGGCTTTTTTGGTGCATATTGTGCCGGATGGGATTTAAGACAACTGCTTACAGAAGGATTTGGTGGAGTGCCTGGTAAAGTAGATAGTAAACCCGCGAAACATTTAAGGTCATTTTTGGGTCAAATCGTAAATTCAACATTTACAACTCAAGGCGAAACCGCCGGGGCTCAAGCTTGGTCTGGGTTTGATACGTTTTGTGCACCATTTGTGTATTATGATAAATTGGAATATCCTCAGGTAAAACAAGCAATTCAAGAGTTTTTATTTAATATGAATGTGCCTACGAGAGTTGGTTTTCAATGTCCATTTTCAAATTTAACAATGAACATTACAGTTCCTGAGAACTTAAAACACGAGCCGGTTATAATAGGCGGTCAATATATGGATAAGACATATGGTGAATTCCAAAAAGAAAGTGATATGATAAACAAGGCTTTCTGTGAAGTTATGTATGAGGGGGATGCTCACGGAAGAACATTTACTTTTCCAATTCCTACAATAAATGTTACCAAGGAATTAGACTGGGATTCAGAAGTGGTAGAAGATTATATGAAAATCACTTGCAAGTACGGAACACCATATTTTGCAAATTATATTAACTCAGATTTATCTCCGGATGATGCACTTTCAATGTGTTGCAGATTAAGACTTAATTTAAAAGAACTTAGAAAAAGAGGAGGAGGACTATTTGGTTCTAACCCACTTACAGGTTCTATCGGTGTTGTTACAATTAATTTACCACGTTTAGGTTTTCTAGCAAAAGATGTAGATGAATTTAAAGCTATGATTAAACAAGTTGCAGATAAAGCAAAACAGTCTTTAGAGATTAAGAGAAAAATTGTAGAAGAAGAAACAGATAAGGGATTATATCCTTATTGCGCAAGATATTTAAAAAATGCCAAGGAAAGATTCGGAGATTATTGGCACAACCATTTTAGTACAATTGGGGTTATTGGTATGAATGAAGCATTACTCAACTTAATTGGAAAAGATTTGACTACTGAGGAAGGTCAAAAGATTGCACTAGACGTTATGAATTATCTAAGAGATATAATTACAACTTACCAAGAAGAAACAGGCCATGTATATAACTTAGAGGCAACTCCGGCTGAAGGAGTTTCGTATAGACTAGCTAAAATTGATAGAGAAAAGTATGGCAAGGAAATTATTACTGCCGGTGATGAGACTCCATATTATACAAATTCAACTCAATTACCTGTTAAGTTTACGGATGATATATTTAAGACATTGGATTTACAGGATGATTTACAATGCACATATACAGGTGGAACGGTACTTCATTTATACTTAGGTCAAAGTATCGAGGATACGATAGTAGCCAAGAAGCTTATAAGGAAAGCTTTAGGAACGCACAAATTACCATACATATCAATTACACCTACATTTAGTGTATGCCCTGAGCATGGATACATTAAGGGCGAAGTACATAATTGTCCAACATGTAATGAGGAAACTGAAATATGGTCAAGAGTAGTTGGCTTTATTCGTCCGGTTAATAATTTCCATGTTGGAAAGCAAAAAGAATATAGCGAAAGAAAAAAATATGTGGTAAGGACAGAGCAATTAGAAGATTTAACAGATTGTGAAGTGTCTGATACAGTTTTATAGCAATCAATAAAATACTTTAGGAGGCGAGAAAATGCGTATAGGTGGTTACGAAAAACTTTCAACGGTAGATTATCCTGGAGAATTAGCATGCGCAATTTTCTTGGTTGGGTGTAATTTTAATTGTGGGTATTGCCATAATCCTTCTTTAATATCCGGGAATGGAAACTATGTAGAAAAAGAAGAAGTAATGGAATATTTAAGATTACGCAAAGATATGCTAGATGCGGTATGCATAAGCGGTGGAGAGCCTACGTGTAATAAAGATTTAAAGGATTTTATTAAGGAAATTAAAGCTTTGGGATATAAAGTAAAATTGGATACAAACGGCACCAATCCGTTTGTTGTAAAAGAATTAATAGATGAAAAACTTATTGATTATGTGGCGATGGATTTAAAAGCATCACCTAAAAAGTATAATGAGGTTACAAGATGTAATGTTAATTTAGAATTAATAAAGCAAACGATAAAGATATTAAAAACGAGTGGAATTAAACATGAATTTAGGACAACATATTTGCCTACATTAGATAGTAACGATATTAACGAAATAACAGAAAAATTTGTGGGGAAAGATAGCAAGTATTATTTACAGCAATTTAGAAATACAGTTACAAACGACCCACAATACCACAACTTTATGCCACACAAAGATGCATATGTACTAAGTACGGCAAATTTTGTACGTCAAAACATTGGTGCTTGTGGAGTAAGAGGGATAAGCAGTTTTTAGTCATATTAGCCTTGAAAAATATGTAAAAATGTGGTACACTTAAAATGTTAATTTTTAGTGGAGAAGGTTTTATATGCAAAATATATATTGGTTTTTAGATAAATTTATGCCGTTTGAATGGCTTGAATATGATTTCATGAAAAACGCTTTTTTAGCTACTATTCTTATAGGATTACTTTTTGGCTTTTTAGGAAGTATGGTTGTAAATAACAAATTGGCTTTTTTCTCGGAAGCTTTGGGACATTCCGCATTGACTGGAATAGGAATTGGAGTAATTTTAGGTGTGTCTGACACGATTTACTCTATGATATTTTTTGCAATGATTATGGCTGTTTGCATTTGGCTTATAGAGAGACGTAAGACCATATCTACCGATACGGTAATAGGCGTATTTTCTTCGACGGCAGTAGCTTTGGGATTAGTATTACTTTCTAAAGGTGGAAACTTTAACAAGTATTCAAATTATTTAATTGGTGATATTTTAAGCATTACGGAGAATGAGATAATACTTTTGGCAATTACTTTTGTTGTTACAGTTGTTGTATGGAGCATATTGTTTAATAAGTTAGTGTTATCGGGTATTAATGCGTCTATTGCAAAGAGCAGAAGAGTAAATGCTGATGTATTAAAATTAGTATTTATATTGATACTTGCTGTGGTTGTAATGATTTCTATAAAATGGGTAGGAATTTTAATAATAAATTCATTACTTATTTTACCTGCTGCGACTGCTAGGAATATATCAAAAAATATAAGACAATATACAGTACTTTCAGTAGTGTTTTCGCTAGTTTCTTGCTTAATTGGATTAATAGGTTCATATTATATGGAAACAGCTGCCGGTGCATCTATTGTAATGGTTTCGGCAGTATTCTTTGCAATTAGCTTGTTTGTTTCAAAATTTATTTAAGAAGTTTAGGTGGGAAAAATATATATGAAATATACACAAATTGTTTTCGATGTTGACGGTACATTAATTGATACAGAATATGCGGTGCTTCATTCTTTACAAGATACAATTTTAGAAGTGACAGGGAAAAAGGTTGGGTTAGAGGAACTTACTTTTTCACTAGGAATTACAGGAAGTGATGGTTTAACTCAGTTAGGTGTTGAAGATGTTACAACGGCTCTGAGCATTTGGGAACAAAAAATAGCTTTGTACAAAGATTATTCAAAGGTATTTGATACGGTTGTAAAATTGCTTAATGAGTTGACTGCTAAAGGTTGCAAGTTGGGAATTGTTACATCTAAAACAAGAAATGAATTTGCAAATGATTTTAGTGTTTTCGGAATTGATGACTATTTTAGCACAATAGTTTGCGCAGACGATACAAATGAACATAAGCCTAATGCAGAGCCCTTACTTAAATATATGGAATTAGCAAAATGTAGAAAAGAAGAGGTTTTATATGTAGGTGACAGCATATATGATATGAAATGTGCTATGAATGCAAATGTAGACTTTGCTTTGGCAGGGTGGGGAGCAAAGAATAGAGTAGATGCACCAGTTATATGTAATACTCCGCTTGACATTGTAAATAAGTTAATATGATAAAAATTGTTTGATAATATTTAATATGTATCCTCTTTACTAAGCATTTTGGTAAAGAGGTGCTTTTTATTTTGAAAAGATTATTTAATATTGGAAATATAATGTTTTTCTTGGCATGAATTAGTTCTTGCGATAGAAAAAGTTTTGTGTTAATATAAGACTGATAAAAATTATGTCGAAAAATGAGGTAAGATAATGGATAAATTGTTACACATAGGTATGGACATTGGTTCTACTACCTTAAAAATAGTTTGTTTAGATGAAAACGAAAATATAATATTTTCTTCGTATGAAAGGCATTTCTCAGATACAAAAAATACTGTACACAATGCTCTAAATAAGTTGCTTACCGAATATGGGGATTTTAACTATACAATAACCCTTACCGGTTCAGGTGCAATGTTTATTTCTAAAGCTTTAAAATTACCATTTATACAAGAGGTAATTTCTTGTAAACGTGTGGTAGAAAAAGATATGCCAACTACTGATGTAGTAATAGAGCTTGGCGGGGAAGATGCTAAGATAATTTACTTTGATAAATCAATAGAGCAAAGAATGAATGGAACATGTGCCGGTGGAACAGGTGCATTTTTAGACCAAATGGCTTTGTTACTAAACACAGATACAATCGGACTAAATGAACTTGCTAAGAATTATAAACTGATTTACCCAATAGCTTCAAGATGCGGAGTTTTTGCGAAATCAGATGTACAGCCGTTGTTAAACGAGGGGGCAGCTAAAGAAGACATTGCTGTATCTATTTTCCAAGCGGTTGTAAACCAAACTATAAGCGGATTAGCGTGTGGCAGACCTATTAGAGGAAACATTGCATTTTTGGGTGGGCCACTTAACTATTTATCTGAACTTAAAAAGAGGTTTATAGAAACATTAAATCTGAAGGATGAAAATGTAATTTCACCGGAGAATGCACATTTGCTTGTTGCAAAGGGAGCTGCACTTGACTCTATTAATCATCAGCCAATTACTCCTGAAATATTACGCAACAGATTAAGTATGCTAAGCAACATTCAAGATGATATGACTGAACCATTAAAACCATTATTTGAAAATGAAAAAGAGTATGGGGAGTTTTTAGCACGTCATAAGAAAAACGAAGTGGCAAAGGCTAATTTAAAAGAATACAAAGGTAATTGTTTTTTAGGAATTGATGCAGGTTCAACAACAAGTAAACTTGTATTAACAGATGACAAAGGCAGACTACTTTATTCGGCATATAAAGGAAATGAAGGCAAACCACTACAAAGTGTTATTGAGATGATAAAGGAAGTATATAAAATTCTTCCACAAAAAGTTAATATTAAAAGATGTGGAGTAACCGGTTACGGTGAACAATTAATAAAAGCTGCGTTAAATGTAGAAGAGAACGAAATAGAAACGATTGCACACTATACAGCTGCAAGTCGTTTTATGCCTAAAGTTGACAGTATTGTTGATATTGGCGGTCAAGATATGAAGTATATAAAAATAAAGAACGGAACAATTAACAATATAATGTTAAACGAAGCATGTTCATCAGGATGTGGTTCTTTCTTAGAAACATTTGCAAAGAGCTTAAATCTTACTATGGATAAGTTTGTTGAGGAAGCTCTAAAGTCAAAGAGACCGGTTGATTTAGGTTCTCGTTGTACTGTTTTTATGAATTCTAAGATCAAACAAGCTCAAAAAGAGGGATATACTGTTGGAGATATTTCTGCAGGGCTTTCTTATTCAGTTATAAAAAATGCTATTCAAAAGGTAATGAAGATAAGAGACATTAGTACACTAGGAGAAAATATTGTTGTACAAGGTGGTACTTTCTATAATGATGCAGTTTTAAGAGCATTTGAAATTATAACAGGAAAAAATGTAATAAGACCGGATATTGCCGGGCTTATGGGAGCATATGGTATGGCTCTTATAGCTAAAGAGAATTATGAGAAGTCAAAAAATAAGAATGTAAAAACAACTCTTCTTAGTGTTGGCGAGTTAGAAAGCTTAGAAATAAAAGTTGACTTTACGAGATGCAAAGGTTGTGAAAACAACTGTATGCTTACAATAAATAAATTCTCAAATGGCGAGAGATTTATTTCAGGTAACAGATGTGAACGTGGAAGCGGAAAAGGCACATCTAAAAATGATTTGCCTAATTTATATAAATATAAGAATGAAAGAATTTTTGGATATACTCCGCTTGATGAAAGCGAAGCTAAAAGAGGGGTTATAGGAATCCCTAGGGTTCTAAATATGTATGAAGATTATCCTTTCTGGTTTACTTTCCTTACAAATTTAGGATTTAGAGTTATTCTTTCTGAGAAGAGTAGCAGAAAAACTTATGAAAAAGGTATGGAATCTATGCCATCCGAGTCAGTATGCTATCCTGCTAAACTTACACATGGTCATGTTATGAGTTTAATTAATGCTGGAATAAAAACTATATTCTATCCTTGTATTCCATATTCAAGAAAAGAATTTGAAAAGGCAGATAATAAGTATAATTGTCCTATCGTTATTTCTTATCCGGAAGTTTTGAAGAATAACGTGGAGGAGCTTAAAGATATTAAGTTTATAAATTCCTTCCTTCCTTTCGATGTAAAGAATTTAGTTAGTGTAATTATGGAATTGCCGGAATTTGCTGAATATAAATTTACTAAGAAAGAATTAACCAAGGCTGCTAAACTTGCTGAGGCAGAATATCAAAAGTGTAAGACTGATATAAGGAAAAAAGGAAGAGAAGCCTTAAGTTATATGAAGAAGAACAAGGTTCGCGGAATTGTTTTAGCGGGTAGACCTTATCATATAGACCCTGAAATTAACCATGGTATAGATACACTAATTACCGGATTAAATTTATGTGTCTTATCTGAAGATTCTATTTCTGATTTGGCAGAAGTAAAGAGACCAATAAGAGTAGTAGACCAATGGGTATATCATGCAAGACTTTATGCGGCAGCTAATTTTGTTGGAAAAACTGACGGACTTGAACTTGTTCAATTAAATTCTTTTGGATGTGGTGTAGATGCAGTAACAACAGACCAAGTAGAAGAAATATTGTCAAGTTACGGAAAGTTATATACCTTAATAAAAATTGATGAGGTAAATAACTTAGGTGCAGTTAGAATAAGAATTCGTTCACTTCTTGCAAGTATGAATAAGCGTAAGGGATTACCATGCAGTAAAGAAAATGTAGGTAATTATGAGATAGATAAAAAGATATTTACAGAAGAAATGAGAAAGAACTATACAATTCTAGTTCCACAAATGGCTCCTATTCATTTCGCACTTTTAGAGGGCGTATTAAAGTCAGAAGGCTATAATGCAAAGCTATTAAAAAATTGTACAATGAAAACTGTTGAGACAGGACTTAAATATGTTAATAATGATGCTTGTTATCCTTCTATTTTAACAACCGGTCAAATGATAGAAGCACTTGATTCCGGAGAATATGATTTGGATAAAACTGCTCTTATAATGTCACAAACTGGTGGCGGGTGTCGTGCAACAAACTATATAGGATTTATCAGAAAAGCGTTAAAAGATGCCGGTTACAGCAATATTCCGGTAATATCATTTAATATAGTTGGAATGGAAAAGAACCCCGGATTTAAGATTACTTTTAGTATGGTAAGTAAATTACTAAGAGCTGTAATATATGCTGATTTACTTCAAAAGATGTTAATGAAGAATAGGGCGTATGAGGTAAATAAGGGAGAGACACAAGCATTATTTGAAAAGTGGATGGAAAAGTCTAAGAAACTTTTGACAAAATCAAGTATAAAACAATATAAACAAGGAATTGTTGATATGGTGGCTGATTTTGAAAAGATAAAGCTTGATACTTCAGTGGTTAAACCTAAGGTTGGAATTGTTGGCGAAGTTTTAATTAAGTATCATCCTTTTGGAAATAACAATGTTGCCGAGAAGCTTGAAGAGGATGGTGCAGAAGTAGTAATGCCGGACTTTATGGGATTTGTTAAGTTCATTGCAACTCACAAGATAACCTTTAACAAGTTATTAAATACAGATAAAACTAAGGCAAAGATATTTAAATATGCAATTAAGTTAATAGACAAGATAGAAGAAACAGCGAGGGTAGAACTTAGTAAGTCTAAAAAAGATTATTTGCCAACATGCAATATATGGGAACTAGAGGAGAAGGTAAAAGATATTTTATCTATTGGAAATCAGACTGGTGAAGGATGGTTCTTAACGGCTGAAATGATAGAGTATATAGAACACGGAATACCTAATATAGTATGTGTTCAGCCGTTTGCGTGTCTACCTAACCATATTGTTGGAAAGGGAGTTATAAAGACTATAAGAAGTAAATTCCCTGAGGCAAATATTGTGCCAATTGACTATGACCCGGGAGCGAGTGAGACTAACCAAACAAACAGAATAAAGCTACTAATGACGGTTGCTAAAGATAAATTAAAGGGGAAAGAAAAAGTAAAGGAAGAGAAAAAAGAGGAAGTTTTAGTATAGTTAGATTTTTATGTAGGAGCTGTAAAAAACTCAAAAATCAATACAAACAGTGTGCTGTTTTATAATGATGAAAAACGAGTTTTTTATAGCCCCTTTTTTTAGATTTACAAATGTTCAAAAATAGTGTAAAATTGCAATATATAGTTGATTGGGAGTGAGAAAATGATAGAGTTTGAAGAATACAAAATTCAGTTGGAGGAGCTAAAGAAATCTATTAAAGAATTGGGTGTTTCTCTTTGACATCGCTCAAAAAGAGAAAAATATAGAAGAGCTTGAAGGGGAGATTTCTAAAGATGGTTTTTGGGATGATTTAGAGAATTCTCAAAAGGTACTTCAAAAGAGTAAGAATTTGAAATCTTCTGTTGAGAAATATAATAAATTGGTATCTGATGAAGAAGATTTAGAAACATTAAACGAACTTGCTATTGAAGAAGATGATGCTAGTTTGGTTGAAGAAATAGGCAAGGGAATTTATAAGTTAAATAAAACTACTGAGAAGATGAGACTTGAGGCTTTACTTAGTGGACCGTATGATAAAAATAATGCTATTTTGACTTTGCATTCTGGAGCGGGTGGAACAGAAGCTCAGGATTGGGTTGAAATGCTTTACAGAATGTATCTTAGATGGGCAGAGCAAAACGGATACAAAGCTCGTGAATTAGATTGCCTTCCGGGAGATGACGCCGGAATTAAGAGTGTAACCTTTATTGTAGAGGGAGAAAATGCTTATGGATATTTGGCTTGTGAGAAAGGTGTACATAGATTAGTAAGAATTTCTCCATTTGACTCTAATGCCAGACGACATACTTCTTTTGCGTCTCTAGATGTTATGCCTGAAATTTCTGATGATATGAACATTGACATCAATCCAGCAGATTTAAGGGTGGATACATATCGTGCAAGTGGTGCTGGTGGTCAGCATATTAACAAGACTGAATCTGCGGTAAGAATAACTCATATACCTACCGGTGTTGTTGTGTCTTGCCAAACAGAACGTTCTCAGATTCAAAACAGAGAAACTGCAATGAAGATGTTAAAGTCTAAATTGTTTGCTATTAAGGAACGTGAGCATTTGGATAAAATTGAAGCTATAAAGGGGGATATGAAGGAAATTGCTTGGGGAAGCCAAATTCGTTCATACGTTTTTCATCCGTACAGTATGGTTAAAGACCATAGAACAGATTATGAGGTCGGAAATGTTCAGGCTGTTATGGATGGAGAGATTGATGGTTTTATTAATGCATATTTAAATTCAAAGGTAAAATAGGTGAGAAATATGAAATTATTGTTACATAGTTGTTGCGGACCATGTTCTACATATCCGCTAAAGGTTTTAAAAGCACAAAACATAGATATAACTTCTTTTTGGTTTAATACAAACATCCATCCATATACCGAGTATAAAAGTAGATATGAAAGCTATAAAAAGCTTATGGAAATAGAAAATATTCCAACCATAGAAATTGATGAATATGATATTGTTAGATTTACACGAGCAGTCTATGGTAGGGAGCTTGAAAGATGTAGATATTGTTATGAAAGCCGTATGGAAGTTGTGGCTAAAACGGCTAAGGAGAAGGGATTTGATGCTTTTACTACTACTCTTTTGGTTAGTCCTTACCAAAAGCATGAGATGCTAAAAGAAGTGTGTATCGAAATGTCAAAAAAGTATGATATAAATTTTCTTTATGTGGATTTTAGACCCGGATTTAGAGAAGGGCAACAAATCGCAAGAGATATGGGACTATATATGCAAAAGTATTGTGGATGTATTTATTCGGAAGAAGATAGGTATAGTAAACAAATAAAATGTCTGCAGAAAAATATGTTAATATAAAAAATAAACACTGCGTAAGCTGAGAGATGCAAAAAATTAAAGCAGGATAAATGTAAATATTTAATTATTTGTTACGATATTTAAATTGGAGGAGCTGAAAAAATTATGAAGAAATTCGGTATAGTTTTAGCTATATGTGTAGTTATTGTATTAGGAGTACTGTGCTTTTTAATAATAAATAGTGAAGAGCCGTATTTAAATACAAATAAAGTAATTAATAATGGAGAAAGTCCGTCACCCAGTCAATCATCTGATTTAGATGTCATAAATAGTAGTAGTCCGTCTCCGACATCTACCAATGATAATACAGAAGGAAATGAAGATAAGAAAGACGAAAATAAACAAGATGAAAATATAAATAAAAAGGTTATAGCTAAAGATGAGTTAGGAAAAGATGTTACAGGCACTGAGTATGAGGATGGTACATATGTTGTAAGCGGTGCAGGAGATATGTACAACTTTAATTTAGTTAATGGAGAAGTATGCTTTAATAAAGGAAAAGAACAAATAGTACGTAGAGATTTAAGTAATGTAAAAAAAATAGTTATATCTAACGGGGTTAAAACTATTGGAAATAGAAGTTTTTATGATGCAACAAGTATGACAGAAATTGAAATATCCGATACGGTTACGAAAATTGGAGATTATGCTTTTATGAATTGTATAAAGGTTAAAAATGTTACTGTACCTAAGGGTGTTACTGAAATTGGCAGGGAAGTTTTTAAAAATTGTACAAGTTTATCCGGAGTTACAGTTGCGTCTGATGTGAAAAAGATTGGAGCATATGCCTTTGAAGATTGTAGCAATGTAACAAGTGTTATATTTTTTGAAGGATTAAAAAACATAGGAGAGTATGCGTTTAAAAACTGTTCATCATTAATGAATATTTACATTCCAAGCAGTGTAGATAATATAGGGAAAAATGCATTTAGTGGATGCACCAGTTTAGGGGAAATTGATGTGGATGAAAACAATAGTACATATTCTTCGGATAATGGCAGTTTATATAACAAAAATAAAAGTTTAATTATAAAAGTACCACAGAAATATAGCGGAGATTTTGTAATCCCTAGCACAGTTAAAAATATTGAAAGCTATTGCTTCGAATGTTGTAATGACATTAGCAGTATAACTGTTCCAAGTGGTGTGACTGTTATTGATGATTATACATTTAGCGAATGCAAGGGAATAAAGAATATTGAATTGCCTGATGGTGTTACTGAAATTAGGAAGTATGCTTTTAGCAATTGTACTTCCCTTGAAAAGGTTACGTTACCAAGTACATTAACTAAAATCGGCGGGTATGCTTTTTATGAGTGCAAGGCTCTGACTAAAATAAGAATACCTACTAAAGCCTTAGATATAGGGGAATATGCTTTTAGTGGATGTGTTAGTTTGGCTCAATTGAATTTGCCGAATAAAATGTCAAAGTTAAATGATTATTTGTTTAGCGGTTGTACAAGCCTAAGGGATATTTCCATTCCTGAAAATGTAGTGGAAATTGGTAAAAATGTATTTAGTGGTTGTACAAGCTTAGAAAAGATAAATTTTCCGGCAAAGTTAAGAACTGTGGGCGATGCAGCTTTCTTTGGATGTAGTAGTTTATCTGGGTTAGATATTGAATATGGTGTTGAGAAAATCGGTACACATGTATTTGAAAATTGTACTAAGGTGAGAAGGGTTAATGTGCCTGAAAGTGTAAAGCAGATAGGATACGGAACATTTAATGGTTGTACTAAACTTGAAAGAGTCGTTTTTAAAAATCGTGCTAACACAATAAGTGATGTAAATATTGAGTCATATGGTAATGACTGGCTTAAAGATTTTAGAGGAGAATTAGTAGGAAACGATTATATATATATGAAATCATATGTGAACCAATAGATAAAAGGAGAAAATATGGAATTATACATTTTTTATGGTGAAGAGGACTTTTTAAGAGAGTATAATGCAAACAAAGTTATAGGAGAATGTAATTTGTCAAATCCGTCTATGAATTTTGTAAAGTTAGATGATGAAACTATTTCTAAATTGCCGGATAACTGTGAACAAATGCCGTTTTGTGATGAAAAAAAGGTTATACTTGTTAAGAACTCAGGGCTTTTTGCTTCAAGCAAGAAGGTTTCGCCGTCAGTTTCAGAAAAGGTTGTTGAGTATCTACTTAATTTGCCGGATTATGCCATTGTTGTATTTAATGAAGAAAGTGTAGATAAAAGGCTTTCGCCATATAAAAAACTTTCTAAGGTTGGAAAGTTTGAGGAGCTTAAATACCGAGGTACAATAGATCTAGCCAATTGGATTTGTAGCGGGATGAAGAAGTGTAATGCGGTGATAGACATAGAAGATGCAAAGTATTTGGCGGATAGCTGTGGCCCATCAATGAGCTATTTATACAGTGAAATTAAGAAGTTGGCTGTTTTAAATAATGAAGGCGAAAAGATAACCAAAGATTTAATTAATGAAGTATGTGTAAAAAGTATGCAGGGAATTATATTTGATTTAACTGATGCAATTGGCAATAAGGACAAGAAAAAATCACTTATTTTGATGAATGAATTAATTTTGAAAAAAGAGGCTGAACAATTTATACTTATTATGCTTTATAAGCACTTTAGAAATTTGTTTTTGCTTAGAGTTGCGACAGACGAGGGAAGAGCAAGTGCTGATGAGCTTTCTATTAATCCGTATGTATATAGAAAATTACTTGGCCAAGTAAAGAATTATGAAAAGAATGAGCTTAGAAATATATTGCGTAAATTGGTTGAATTGGACGTGAAAAGTAAAAAAGGTGAAGTTGACTTAAGAATTGGGTTGGAAGTTCTTTTAACTGTTTGGGTAAAATGATAGGGAGGTTACTTATGAAAAAAATTATTATCGGAACAGCAATAGTTAGTGCATTAATGATGAATACTAGTATGGCTGTGTTTAGTGATGTGCCTGATACCCATTGGGCATATAATGCAATAGAGAAGATGCAAAATGATGGGATTTTAAGCGGATATGTAGACGGAACATTTAAGCCAAGCAACAATATAAGTTTGGCTGAATTTGCTACTATTTTTACGAAAATATTTGAATTGCCTAAAGATAATGTGTCTAATTATTTTACTGAGATTTCAAAAACACATTGGGCTAAAGACTCAATAGAGGCAATTCGTAAATATATTAATCCTTATTATGATTCGCTTGGAGAAACATTAGGGTTTGACGGTTATTCATATATGGAAGGAATAACCGGAGATTTAGAAATGACTAGAGAGGCATTTGTGTATGCTGTTTCTAAAATCTACGGATATGATGAAAGTGCATATGTACAGGGTGAAGAAAAAACACTTTTTGCTGATGCTGATGAAATCTTATTCCCAAAAGAAACAGTTTTAGCGTATAAGAACGGAGTTATAAATGGAGAAATTGTTGATGGTAAAACGTATATTCGACCTAGTCGCCATATAACAAGAGCTGAAGCATCAGCCATTTTTAGAAATTTACTTAAATATGATGCAAAAAGGGTTGAAAATGAGTATCAAGATAATGAGCTGGTTTCGGCTACAAATGGTTTGATGGATAGTTTTAAAAATGGTGATTTTGAAAAAGCAAAGAGTTTGATTTATGATACCGCAAATGTTTTAGAAAATAAATATTTTACTGTTTCGGAAGAAGAACAAAAAATACTAAAGGAAATTACAAAGCAGTATTTTAAAAAGTTTGAGTATGAAGTTACCGAAACGGGTTTTGATGGTTTTAATCATGGTTATGCAAAGCTAAAAATAAAAGGCTATGATATAAAAGAATTGCTTGATAATTGTATAAATAAGATTTCGACTGATTTTAATGCTGACGACATTAATGGTATGCTAAAGGAACTAGTTGAGAACTTTTCTAAAGGAATAAAAAATAGAGAAATTAAAGTGACAGAATTTGAAGAAACATTTAATTTTGTTTATCAAGATGGAGAATGGAAGTTGAGTTTATAATGAAAAAACTTGCAATTTATGTTCATATACCTTTTTGCAAGCAAAAGTGTAAATATTGTGATTTTACTTCATTTGCGAACTTAGAAAGCAGAGTTTCACAGTATGTTACAGCACTCTTAAAGGAGATAAGGGAATATAGTAGTGCTAAAAAGGGATATATTGTTACTTCGGTGTACTTTGGAGGAGGTACACCTTCTTTTATTGATGAGAATTTAATTGAGAAAATATACAATGAAATAAAAGATAACTATGTTTTAAATGACGATATAGAGGTTACCATAGAAGCTAACCCTGGAACTATTAGCATCGAAAAACTAAAAAAATATCACGACATAGGATTTAATAGAATTAGTTTTGGAGTTCAATCACTTTCAGATGAATTACTAAAGGAGATAGGCAGGGTACATACAGCAAGTGATGCTATTGAAGGATTTTATATGGCTAGAGATGCAGGATTTACTAACATTAGTTTGGATTTAATGTTTGGACTGCCAAATCAAACATTAAGGGATGTTGAAGATACATTAGATGGGTTTATAAGACTTAATCCGGAGCATATTTCAACATATTCGTTAAAAGTTGAAGAAAATACCGCCTTTGGGAAATTACAAAGCGAAGGAAAATTAACATTGCCAAGTGATGAAGTTGAGAGAGGTATGTATTATTTAATAAAAGAAAAGCTAAAAAATGCAGGATATGAGCATTACGAAATATCTAATTTCGGAAAAATTGGCTTTGAATCGAGACATAATACTGCATATTGGGAAAGACAAGCTTATTTAGGTTTTGGACTTGGGGCTTCTTCTTGTTTTAATGAAGTTAGATTTAAAAATACTGATGATTTTGATAAATATATAAATGATTTTAAGAAAAATATTGAAGACAGTGAAGTTTTAAGCGAGGAAGTTATTAATTCGGAAAAGATAATTTTAGGGCTTAGGATGTTAAAAGGAATAAGTAAAGAATACCTTGTTTATGATAGATGGAGGGCATCAGCCAAAAAGCTTATTAATTTAGGATTACTTGAGGAAAAGGGTGAAATCCTACGGCTTACTGATAGGGGACTGGATTTAGCTAATCAGGTTTTTGTTGAATTTATTGAATAGTGAGCATAAGAGTTTAATGGAGGGGGAGATAATATATGGGAAATAGTCCTCTTATAATTGATTGGATAAATAAAGCCGAAACAGATATGAAGTGTGCTAAAATTTTGTTTGAACATGATGGTGGGAACGATGCTGTTACTTTTCACTGCCAACAAGCAATAGAAAAGGCTTTGAAGGCAATTATATTATATTTGTTTTCTACATTGGAATCAGGACATAGCTTGTTGTACTTATGCAAAAAAGTTATAACTAAGTTGCCACAGTTCTCTACATATTTGGAGGGGTGTATTTTTGTAAATCAATATTATATAGAGACTAGATACCCTAATGAAAACCCTGTAACAGTATCTAATGAAGAAGCTATGCAATGTCTTAAATATGCTGAAAATGTTCTATGTGCAGTTAAAGCAAATATTGAATAAAAAAAGTGGACTAAAGTCCACTTTTTTTATACTAAGCAATCTCCATACCTAAAAATTACGTTTTGTTTTAATGTTCCCAATGAAGTTTTTGTTTCTGTGACCATTTTTTCTATATATAAATTAATTACATTTACATATAATTTTCCGTATGACAGTTTCCCTGATTTTGCTGGGAAATAGCCTTCATATACATAGTAATTTTCACTTGACAACTTATTATTTAAATTCATTCCACAAGATAATGTGGATAAATAATTTATTTCTTCTAGTGTTGTACTGCTAGTCAGCTTAATTGCGGATTCGTGCCATGTGTTATTTAGTATGTTTTTTTCCATTATCTGATTTTTTCTTGTGTCTATATAAATGGAATTCCCAAAAGATACATTGTTTATTTCGTTTATAATGTCTATTTGTACATCATATACATTGGAGATGATACTATTTAATCCAGAAAAAAAGGCATTTGTTTCAAAATAATCTTTAGCATTTTTTATGAATATAGTTTTTGAACTTTCATCCCAAATGGTAAAGTAGTCTAAAAATTCATTTAGTGTCCTAATTGGGATATATGTTTGGTTTTTATATAATACAGGAGCACATGGAATAAGGATTTCTAAATTATTTATTTTTGCAACATTTGAATTGATTTTAAATATTAGTTCTTTATCCTCATAGATTATTTTTACGACTTGCTTGGTTTTATCCCATGAAAGATTATCTAGTGGGAGTGAAAGTTTTTCACACATTTCTTTGAGTGGGAATAATATGTTGGAGTCTGAGATTATTATTGGCGAAGATAGAGATACTTTTTCTGAGTTTATTACAAGGTTTATGTTATTATTTTCGATATAATCTAGGTTGTTTGCTGAGCTTGTACATAAAAACGGAATTATAGTTATGAATAAAATAATCAATTTTTTCATTTGTAAATCATCCTTTCTGTATAATAAATATATGCAAAAAGGAATTTTATAGAACAAAAAGTAAATAACAATTTAAATGTTAGAAAAATATTGTAATTTCTAGTATTTTAAAGAATATAAGAGAAAGGGCAACCAAAATTAATGTAAATCGTATTTTTGAATAATTTGTGCAATTGAAGAATAGTTTGTTTAGTGATTAAATAACAATTAGCAATCGAGATAACAGAGTGCTAATGAATAGAAAATATTTTGAAAGGGGATAGATATATATGAAAATAAGACCTTTAGGAGAAATGGTGGTTTTAAAAATGGCGGAGGCTGAAGAAACTACAAAAAGTGGAATCATTTTAGCCGGAACTGCTAAGGAAAAGCCACAAATGGCTGAAGTTATTGCTGTTGGACCTGGTGGAATGGTTGATGGCAAGGAAGTAAAGATGGAGTTAAAAGTCGGTGAGAAAGTTATTGCTAGAAAATATGCAGGAACTGAAATAAAATTAGATGGTGAAGAATACATAGTATTAAGACAATCTGATGTTCTTGGTATAGTTGAGTAATTAAAAGACGTTTTATAAAATGTAAGGAGGAAATTTATTATGGCAAAAGAAATTAATTATGGAATAGACGCAAGAAAAGGAATGGAAGCTGGTATTAACAAGCTTGCAAATACAGTAAAAGTAACATTAGGACCTAAGGGAAGAAATGTTGTTTTGGATAAAAAATTCGGAGCACCTCTAATTACAAACGATGGTGTTACAATTGCAAAAGAAATTGAGTTAGAAGACCCATTTGAAAACATGGGAGCACAACTTGTAAAAGAAGTTGCAACAAAGACAAACGATGTTGCCGGAGACGGAACAACAACAGCCACATTACTTGCACAAGCTTTAGTTCGTGAAGGATTAAAGAACGTTACTGCAGGAGCTAACCCTATGATTTTACGTCGTGGTGTTCAAAAAGCTATCGATGCTGCTGTTGAGGGAATTAAGGAAATAAGCACAAACATTACAGGAAAAGAAGATATCGCTAGAGTAGCCGCTATTTCTGCAAATGATGAAAATGTTGGCGAACTTATCGCTGATGCAATGGAAAAGGTATCTAATGACGGTGTAATAACAATTGAAGAATCTAAGACAATGGGAACAAACTTAAATGTTGTTGAAGGTATGCAATTTGATAGAGGATACATTTCAGCATATATGGTAACAGATACAGAAAAGATGGAAGCTATTATGGAAGACCCATATATCTTAATTACAGATAGAAAGATTAGCAACATTCAAGATGTTTTACCTTTACTTGAACAAATAGTTCAACAAGGTAAGAAACTTGTTATAATTGCAGAAGATGTAGAAGGAGAAGCTTTATCTACATTAGTTGTAAATAAACTTCGTGGAACATTCCAATGTGTTGCTGTTAAAGCTCCTGGATTTGGTGATAGAAGAAAAGCAATGCTAGAAGATATTGCAATTTTAACAGGCGGTCAATTAATAAGTGAAGAACTTGGATTTGACATTAAGGAAACAACTTTAGGTCAATTAGGCCATGCACGTCAAGTAAAGGTTCAAAAAGATAACACAATTATTATTGACGGAATGGGCGATGCGGCTAAAATTAAGAGCAGAGTTGCACAAATCAGAGCCCAACTTGAAGAAACAACATCTGAATTTGATAAAGAAAAACTTCAGGAAAGACTTGCAAAACTTTCAGGAGGTGTTGCAGTAATTGAAGTTGGTGCTGCTACAGAAGTTGAAATGAAAGAAAAGAAACTTAGAATTGAAGACGCGTTATCTGCTACAAAAGCAGCTGTAGAAGAAGGCGTTGTTGCTGGTGGTGGAACAGCGTATGTAAATGTTATTCCAAGAGTAGAAAAGTTACTTGCCGAGACAACAGGTGATGAAAAGACAGGTGTTGCGATTGTATTAAAGGCTCTTGAAGAACCGGTAAGACAAATCGCAGAAAATGCCGGATTAGAAGGTTCTGTAATTTTGAATAAAGTAAAAGCTAGTCCAGCCGGTGTTGGATTTGATGCATTAAAAGAAGAATATGTAGATATGAAGAAAAACGGAATTGTAGACCCAACTAAGGTTACAAGGTCAGCACTTCAAAATGCTGCATCAGTTGCTACAATGGTTCTTACAACAGAAGCAGCAGTAGCAGATAAACCTGAAAAAGACGGTTGCCATTGTGGAGACAACGGAGCCGGAATGGGTGCAGGAATGGGAATGTATTAATAAGAGATAAAAAATGGCTACAGCCTTAAGTGGGCTGTAGCCATTTTTTATGCATGTCACTTAAAAAGACCCGTCCCTTTTGGGTAAAAAAATATCGAGGAAATTATTGACAAGCATCTGAAACGGTGATAAAATTATAAAATGTATGAGTTTATGTGCAGACATACGTAAACAGTTCTTCATTTCGCAAGAGCAGGAATCCTGCTGCCAAATGGTAGACATTTGATATTGCACTTAGAAGGAATGATTTTATATTGTTTATTGTTAGTTTTGCTAAGAAATAAATAATTATTTAAGGAACAAGGATTACTTGGTCCTTATTGTCGTTCTTAAAATTACAAAATGCAACTAAAGATAACGTGCTAATAGAGTAGTATTTGAATTTTATAGGAGGGGTAAAAAAATGCATGAAATTAAACTGGGTAAAAACAAGAGAATGTCTTTTTCTAGAATTCCTGAAAAATTAGAATTACCTAATTTGATTGAAGTACAGAAAGATTCGTACGAGTGGTTTGTACGAGAAGGACTTAGAGAAGTATTTAGGGATATTTCTCCAATTACTGATTATACGGGAGGACTAATTTTAGAGTTTTTAGATTATTCTCTAAAGGATGACCCAAAGTATACTATTGCGGAATGTAAGGAAAGAGACGCTACATATGCAGCTCCTCTTAGAGTTAAGATAAGACTTATTAATAAGGAGACCGGCGAAGTTAAAGAACAAGAAATCTTTATGGGAGATTTCCCTCTTATGACTGATAGTGGTACATTCATAATAAACGGAGCAGAGCGTGTTGTTGTAAGCCAATTAGTACGTTCTCCTGGTGTTTACTATGGAATGAAATATGATAAATTCGGTAAGAAATTATTTGATACAACTGTAATTCCTAACCGTGGTGCATGGATTGAATATGAGACAGACTCTCAAGACATTTTCTATGCAAAAATAGATAGGACAAGAAAGCTTCCTGTTACAAGCTTACTTAGAGCTTTAGGTATTGTAACTGATGCCGAAATGCTTGAATTATTTGATAATGATGAAAAGATTTTAGCTACATTACAAAAAGATCCTGTAAAGACACAAGATGAAGCTTTAATAGAGTTATATAAGAGACTTCGTCCTGGCGATTTACCTACAGTAGATAGTGCTAGAAACTTACTTGAAGCTATGTTCTTTGACCCTAGAAGATATGAAATGGCTAGAGTTGGTAGATACAAATACAACAAAAAGTTATCTATTGCTACAAGAATTATGAAACATGTTGCTGCTGAAGATATTAAAAATGATGAGCAAGTGTTTGTAAAAGCCGGAGAAATTATTAACAGAGAAACAGCTTTTGAAATTCAAAATGCTGGTATTAACGTTGTATACCTTGATGTTGAAGGTAAGAAGGTTAAGGTTATCGGTAACAATACTGTTGATATTTCTAAATACGTAGATATTGATTTAAGTGAATTAGGAGTTAAGGGCTTTGTTAACTATACTATTTTAATGAATATTTTAGCTAATAATCCTAAGAAAGAAGATTTAATTGAAGCTATCAAGGAAAATCGTACAGCTTTATCTGCTCCTACAATCACAATGGATGATATTATTGCTACAATTAGCTATTGCTTAAACCTTGAACATGGTTTAGGAAATACTGATGATATCGACCACTTAGGAAATAGAAGAATAAGAGCTGTTGGTGAATTACTTCAAAATCAATTCAGAATTGGTTTATCCAGAATGGAAAGGGTTATTCGTGAAAGAATGACAATTCAAGATATGGATATTGTTACACCACAAGCTTTAGTAAATATAAGACCTGTTTCAGCTGCGATTAAGGAATTCTTCGGAAGTTCTCAATTATCACAGTTCATGGATCAAAACAACCCTCTTGCAGAACTTACTCATAAGAGAAGATTAAGTGCATTAGGCCCTGGTGGATTAAGCCGTGATAGAGCAGGATTCGAAGTTCGTGATATCCACTATTCTCACTATGGAAGAATGTGTCCTATTGAAACTCCAGAAGGTCCTAACATCGGACTTATCGGTTCACTTTCTTCTTATGCAAGAATTAATGAATATGGATTTATTGAAACTCCATACAGACTTGTTAAAGATGGTGTAGTTACTGATGATATTGAATATATGGCTGCTGATGAAGAAGATGGATATATTCTAGCTACTGCAACAGAACCATTAGACGAAAATAATAGATTTGTAAACCCTAAAACTAAAGTTAGATATAAGGCTGAAATCTTGGAAGTGGAAAGCAACAAGATTGAATTAGTAGATGTTTCTCCTAGACAACTTGTTTCTGTTGCTACTGCAATGATTCCTTTCCTAGAAAACGATGATGCTAACCGTGCTCTAATGGGTGCAAACATGCAACGTCAAGCAGTGCCTTTACTTAAAACAGATTCTCCAATCGTTGGTACTGGTATGGAATACCGTGCTGCAAAGGATTCAGGAGTTTGTATCTGTGCTAAAAATGAAGGTATTGTTGAAAAGGTTACAGCTGACAATATCGTAATTAAGAAAAAAGATGGCAACTTTGATGAATATAAATTAGTTAAGTTCAAACGTTCAAACCAAGGTACTTGTATCAACCAAAGACCTATTGTTGAAAAGGGAGAACATGTTGGTAAAGGCGATGTTATCGCAGATGGACCTTCAACAGATAACGGAGAACTTGCGTTAGGAAAGAACATCTTAATCGGATTTATGACTTGGGAAGGTTATAACTACGAAGATGCTATTCTAATTAGTGAAAGATTAGTTAAAGACGATGTTTTAACATCTATTCATATTGAAGAATATGAATCTGAATCAAGAGATACAAAATTAGGACCTGAAGAAATAACAAGAGATATTCCAAATGTTGGTGAAGATGCATTAAAAGATTTGGATGATCGCGGTATTATTCGTATCGGTGCTGAGGTTCACTCAGGCGATATCCTAGTTGGTAAGGTTACTCCTAAGGGAGAAACAGAGCTTACAGCTGAAGAAAGATTGCTTCGTGCAATTTTCGGTGAAAAAGCTCGTGAAGTTAGAGATACATCACTAAGAGTTCCACATGGTGAAGCCGGAATAATCGTTGATGTGAAGATATTTACAAGAGAAAACGGCGATGAAATGACTCCTGGTGTAAATGAAATTGTTAGAGTTTATATAGCTCAAAAGAGAAAGATTTCTGTCGGAGATAAAATGGCAGGACGTCACGGTAACAAGGGTGTTATTTCAAGAGTACTTCCTGAAGAAGATATGCCGTTCTTACCTGATGGTACACCGCTTCAAATTGTGTTAAACCCTCTAGGCGTACCAAGCCGTATGAATATCGGACAGGTGCTAGAAGTTCACTTGGGTTATGCTGCTAAAGCTTTAGGCTTTAAGATTGCAACTCCTGTATTTGATGGTGCTCGTGAAGGTGATATTTGGGATGCATTAAAACAAGCAGGATTAAATGAAGATGGTAAATCTATATTATACGATGGAAGAACTGGTGAGCCGTTTGATAGACCGGTTACAGTCGGATATATGTATATGTTAAAACTACATCACTTAGTAGATGATAAGATTCATGCTCGTTCTACTGGACCTTATTCTTTAGTTACACAACAACCTCTTGGTGGTAAAGCACAATTTGGTGGACAGAGATTCGGAGAGATGGAAGTTTGGGCTCTAGAAGCTTATGGTGCTGCTTATACACTTCAAGAAATCTTGACTGTAAAATCTGATGACGTTGTTGGACGTGTTAAGACATATGAATCTATTGTTAAGGGCGAAAATGTTCCTGAAGCCGGTATTCCTGAATCATTTAGGGTATTAGTTAAGGAATTACAAAGCTTAGGTCTTGATGTTAAGGTATATTCTAAAGACAACGAAGAAGTTGCATTAAAAGAATATGTTGAAGATGAAATTGATGAAGAATTACCTGTTAACATTGAAGGTACAGAAGATTTACAGTTTGTTCGTCATTATGATGAGCCTATGGATGATGTTATTATAGAAGACGCTGAAGACGATGATTTTGAAGATGAAGAAAGCGATGAAATCGATGACGATGTAGAAGAATTCGATTTTGATGATAATGTTGTTGAGGATGATGAGCTCGGCGGAGAAGATTTAGACAATTTTGATGATGAAGAGTAAATAAAATGTATCACTATGAGAGGAGTAAAAAGATGTTTGAACTAAATAATTTTGATAGTATTAAAATTAGTCTTGCTTCACCGGAGAAAATCAGAGAATGGTCAAAAGGTGAAGTTAAGAAACCTGAAACTATTAATTATAGAACATTAAAGCCAGAACGTGATGGCTTGTTCTGTGAAAAGATTTTTGGACCTCAAAAAGACTGGGAATGTCATTGTGGAAAATACAAGAGAGTAAGATATAAAGGTATTGTCTGCGACAGATGTGGTGTTGAGGTTACTAAATCTAAAGTTAGACGTGAAAGAATGGGACATATTGAACTTGCGGCTCCTGTTTCACATATATGGTATTTTAAAGGAATTCCAAGTCGTATGGGACTTATATTAGACCTTTCTCCAAGAGCATTGGAGAAAGTCCTATACTTTGCTTCATATATCGTTATGGATGCTGGTACAACAGCATTAATGAAGAAGCAAATTTTGACTGAAAAAGAGTATGCAGAAGCAAAAGAACAATATGGCGCAAATGCATTTAGAGTTGGTATCGGTGCTGAAGCTATTCGTGAATTATTAAAAGAAATAGATCTAGAGTCTCTAGCTAAAGAATTAAGAGAAGAAATGAATTCTTCTTCCGGTCAAAAGAAAGTAAAGATTATTAAGAGACTTGAAGCTGTTGACTCATTTAGATTATCAGGAAACAGACCTGAATGGATGATTTTAGATGTTGTTCCTGTTATTCCACCAGATTTAAGACCTATGGTTCAATTAGATGGCGGTAGATTTGCAACATCTGACTTAAACGATTTGTACAGAAGAGTTATCAACAGAAACAATCGTTTAAAGAGATTGCTTGATTTAGGAGCACCTGAAATAATCGTTAGAAACGAAAAGAGAATGTTACAAGAAGCAGTAGATGCTTTAATAGATAATGGTCGTCGTGGTCGTCCTGTTACAGGCCCTGGAAACCGTCCATTAAAGTCATTATCTGACTTATTAAAAGGTAAACAAGGTCGTTTTAGACAAAACTTACTAGGTAAACGTGTTGACTACTCTGGACGTTCTGTTATCGTTGTAGGACCAGAACTTAAGATTTATCAATGTGGTGTGCCTCGTGAAATGGCTATTGAATTATTTAAGCCATTTGTAATGAAAAAGTTAGTTGAAAACGGAATGGCTCATAATATTAAGAGTGCTAAGAGAATGGTTGAACGTGTTAAACCAGAAGTATGGGATATATTAGAGGAAGTTATTAAGGAACATCCTGTAATGTTAAACCGTGCTCCAACACTTCACAGGTTAGGTATCCAAGCATTCGAACCTGTATTAGTAGAAGGTAGAGCATTAAAACTTCATCCACTAGTTTGTACAGCATTCAATGCCGACTTTGATGGTGACCAGATGGCTATTCACCTTCCACTATCAGCAGAAGCTCAAGCTGAAACAAGATTTTTAATGTTATCTGCTAACAACTTGTTAAAACCTCAAGATGGTAAGCCGGTTACAGTTCCTACACAGGACATGGTATTAGGTAGTTATTACTTGACATATGAAACAGGTATGAATGATGAAAGAGTTCCATCATACTTATTAGATGTTCCGGAAGATGAAAGATATGCAAAAGATGCAGACGGAAACTTTGTATTAGATGCTGAAGGCAAAAAGAGATTACTTCTAAAAGCATTTAGTGATAAAGATGAAGCTTTTGAAGCATATTCTGTTAATGCTATAAAGTTACAAGATCCAATCTTAGTAAGATCTACTAAGGAAATAGATGGAGTAAAGAAATCTAGAGTTATTAAGACAACAATGGGTAAGATTATATTCAATGAATCTATTCCACAAGACATTGGATTTGTAGACAGAAGCATTCCTGGAAACGAATTTAAGATGGAAGTTGATTTCTTAGTAACTAAGAAAGAATTAGGAAAGATTATTGATAAATGTATTAGAAAGTATGGCTTTACAATTTCTGCTGATGTAGTAGATAAAATTAAGGCTACTGGTTATAAGTATTCTACACGTAGTGGTATTACAGTTGGTGTTGCAGATATGCAAATCCCAGGTGTAAAGGAACAACGTATTAAGGAAGCTGAAGCTAAGGTAGAAACTATTACAAAGCAATATCAAAGAGGATTACTTTCTAATGAAGACAGAAGAAATTCTGTTATTACAATTTGGGAAGATACAACAAAGGTTATTACACAAGACTTGATGGATGGACTAGATAGATTAAATCCAGTTTACATGATGGCTCACTCTGGTGCGCGTGGTAATGTAAACCAGATTAGACAACTTGCCGGTATTCGTGGACTTATGGCGGATACATCAGGTAAAACAGTTGAAATCCCTATTAAGTCAAACCTAAAAGAAGGACTTGACGTTTTGGAATACTTCATTTCATCACACGGTTCTAGAAAAGGTCTTGCCGATACAGCTCTTCGTACAGCGGACTCTGGTTACTTAACAAGACGTCTTGTTGATGTCAGCCAAGATGTTATTATTCGTGAAGAAGATTGTGGAACTAAGAAAGGTATTTGGGTTGAAGACGTTACTGAAGGTAAAGAAGTTATCGAACCACTTTCTGAAAGACTTGTTGGTAGAACTGCAATTGGTGATGTAGTAAATCCTGAAACAAACGAAGTAATTGTAAAAGATGATACATTAATTACCGAAACTCAAGCTAAGGCTATTGAGAAAGCAGGAATTAAGAAAGTATATATTCGTTCAACACTTACTTGTCGTTCAAGACATGGTATTTGTGCAAAATGTTATGGTACGAACTTGGCAACAGGTAAACCTATCAATATTGGTGAAGCAGTTGGTATTATTGCTGCTCAATCTATCGGTGAACCTGGTACACAGCTTACAATGAGAACGTTCCATACAGGTGGTGTCGCTGCTGCCGGCGGTGATATTACACACGGTTTACCACGTGTTGAGGAAATTTTTGAAGCTAGAAAGCCAAAGGGACTTGCTGTTATTACTGAAATTAAAGGTAATGTTACAGTTAGTGATAACAAGAAGAAACGTGAAGTTATCGTTACTGACCCTGATGGAGATGCAAAGACATACTTAATTCCTTTCGGTTCAAGATTAAAAGTTCGTGATGGCGACTTTGTAGAAGCCGGAGATGAGTTAACAGAAGGTTCTGTAAATCCACACGACATTATAAGAATTAAAGGTGTTGACGGAGTTCAATTATATATGCTTCGTGAAGTTCAAAAAGTTTATAGAATGCAGGGTGTTGATATCAACGATAAACACATTGAAGTTATTGTTCGTCAAATGCTTCGTAAGATTAAAGTTGATGAAGCTGGAGATACAAACTTCTTACCTGGAATTCTTGTAGATATGTTTGAATTTGAAAGTGAAAACGAAAGAGTTATAGCTGAAGGTGGAACACCGGCTACTGGTAAACAAACATTGCTTGGTATTACAAAAGCAGCTTTAACAACAGAATCATTCTTATCAGCAGCATCATTCCAAGAAACAACAAGAGTTTTAACTGATGCAGCTATTAAAGGTAAGGTTGACCCATTGGTTGGACTTAAAGAAAACGTTATCATTGGTAAGTTAATTCCTGCCGGAACTGGTATGGCTAGATATAAAGATATAAACATTCAAACAGTTAAGGAAGAAAAAAGTGAAGACGAAATAGTCGACTAAAAAATGAAAAAAGAGTGAAATCTTAAAAAAGATTTTGCTCTTTTTTATGTAAGAAACTATATAAATTAAAAAAATTTAGATATAATACATTTGGAAGGAGAGGAGAATTATGAATAAAACAAAAGTATTTCAAGTAGGAACAGGTAAAATGGCCAAATACACAATGAGATATGTATTTGAAAAAGGTGGCGAGGTTGTTGGAGCTGCTGATATAAATCCGAAGGTTATAGGTAAAGATATCGGTGAAATAATAGGAGCAGAGAACAAAAACGTAAAAGTCACTGATGTTTCTAACCTAGAAAAAATTTTACTAGATGTAAAACCAGATGTTTGTATAGTAGAAACAATGAGCTTATTAAATGATGTTGGAAATGTTTTGTTGACTTGTGCAAAATGTGGTGTAAATGCAATCACAACTTGTGAAGAGGCATTCTATTCTTGGAATTCAAATCCAACTCTAACTGAAGAAATAGACAGATTAGCAAAAGAACACAACTGCACAATTACAGGAACAGGATATCAAGATATATTCTGGGGGCAACTAATAACATCACTTGCAGGAGCTACTCAAAAAATAACTAAAATAAAGGGAAGCTCTAGCTACAATGTTGAAGAATATGGTATAGCATTGGCAAAAGCACATGGTGCAGGTTTAACAAAAGAGGAATTTGAAAGAGATGTAGCATCAGCAGACGAAATAAGTAAAGAAGAAAGAGAAAAATTAATAAATAGCAGAGAATTTTTACCTTCATATATGTGGAACACAAACGGATGGTTATGTTCAAAACTAGGCTTAACAATTAAGTCTCAAACACAAAAATGTGTACCACAATTCTATGATGAAGATATAGAATCAAGCACACTAAATATGACTGTAAAGAAAGGTATGGCAACTGGAATGAGTGCTGTTGTTACTACTCAAACAGAGGAAGGAATAACAATAGAGTCAGAATGTATAGGAAAAGTATATTCCAAAAATGATGTGGATACAAACGAATGGACAGTATACGGAGAGCCTGATACAACATTAAAAATTACAATGCCGGCAACAGTAGAACTTACTTGTGCAACAGTTGTAAACAGAATACCTGATGTAATAAAAGGAGAAGCAGGATTTGTTCCGACTTGTAAGTTTGGTGAATTAACATATAAATTCAAAATTTAATTAGAATTTATTAAACAAAAAAGAGACTTTTGGTCTCTTTTTTTAGTCCTTGCAAATAAATGTTTCGCAACAAGTTCCGTCAGATGTATGAGCCTTACCGGACATATTGTTTACGTCTAATTGTTTTGCTGTGCAAAAGTGATTTTCCCAGTATGTGCATGTGTCTACACTGCAATGAACAGGCATTCTATTTGGATTTCCCATATAACTCATCTCCTTTTTTATTATTTTGCACAAAATTTAATAAATATATGCTAAATATCTGATTAAAGTTTTATGGAAATATTGACGAATAACATTTGGAGTATAATTTTGACAATTATATATTGAATTAGGGAGGCAGTAAAAATGGATAAAAAAATGTATACTTTGTCACGTCCGCAGAAAACTATTTGGTATATGGAAAAATTGTACAAAGATTCTGGAATGACTAATATTTGTGGAACAGTAAGATTTAAAATTGAAGTTGATTTTGAACTTCTGCGTAAAGCAATTAACATTTTTGTTTCTGCTAATGACGCTATGCGCGTTAAAGTGCAGGAGGATAATGGAACCCCGTATCAATATATAAAAGATTATAAAGAGTTTGAAGTTAAATTTGTTGATTTTTCTGATAAAACTAAAGAAGAGTTTTATAGGTGGGAAGAAATTGAGAGCAAGAAACCAATTGATACTTCAAATAGTGAATTGTTTGAATTTATAATGATTAAATTTAGTGATTCAGAGGGCGGATATCTTATAAAGGTTAACCATATTATTAGTGATGCATGGAGCATTATGCTTTTGGTAAGCGACATAAAAGATATATATTCTGAGTTAGTTTATGGAAATTTTGAAAAATATGAAAAGCCCTCTTATTTAGATTATATAGACTCTGAGGAAGAATATTTTAATTCAAAGCGTTATATTTCGGATAAAGAATATTGGGAAGAGAAGTTAAAAGATTTCGAAGAGGTCACAACACTAAAAGACAATGTAGGAGATAAAAGCTTTACTAATGCTACCAGAAAGACGTTTTTGGTACCGGAAAAATTAAATAGAAAAATGAAGTCTTTCTGTGAAGAAAATAAAGTGTCAGAATATGCATTATTCATAGGTGCATTGGCTATGTACATAAATAGAGTTAAGAATAAAGAAAATATATTGTTTGGCACATCTTTATTAAATAGAACTGGAATAAAGGAAAAAGAAACGATAGGGATGTTTGCTAGTACGGCTGTTCCATTAAAAGTTGATATTAAAGATGATACAAATTTTAGCATGTTTATAAAAGAAATATCAAAAGAAATTCTGTCTGTTTTAAGGCATCAAAAGTACCCTTATGAAGATATGCTTAAAATAGCCCAAAATGCTAACAAATCAACTGACAAAATATTTGATATAGTTCTTAACTATCAAAATGCAAAAGGAACTAAAGGCGTTTTAGAGCACGAAGTACCGTATTCTACAAGATGGAATTTCAATGGGGAGCAAATAGAATCTTTAATTGTTAATGTAAATGACAGAGATAATGAAGGTAAATTAATAATAGATTATGATTTCTTAAATCATATGTTTTGTATTAAGGAAATAGAGTTTTTACACCAACATATTATTAATATTTTGTGGCATGCACTAGACAATCCGGAAAAAGCGATCTCAAAGCTAGAAATGCTTTCAGAGGATGAAAAAAGACAAATTCTATTTGATTTTAATGATACAGAAGCAGCTTATAATAAGAATATTACAATACACGAATTATTTGAAGAGATAGTAAAAAAATATCCGAATAATATTGCTGTTAAATTTGAAAATGAAACTATCACTTATAGAGAGCTGAATGAAAAGGCAAATAGTTTAGCCAGAACTTTAAGGAAGTTGGGTGTAAGGCGTCAGGATATTATTGCGGTTATAATGTATAAGTCAATAAATACAATAATTGCTACTTTGGGTATTCTTAAAGCCGGAGCGGCATATTTGCCAATTGACCCTGATTTTCCAAGCGATAGGAAGAAATTTATGATTACTGACTGCAATTCAAGGGTATTGATTACTGAACAAAAGTTAAAAAATGAGAATCCTTTTGATGGAACAGTTATATGTTTAGACGAGGAAGGAGTATTCTGTGAAGATATAACTAATTTAGAAAATATAAATGAATCCGGTGATTTGATTTATATAATTTATACATCCGGCTCTACGGGTAATCCAAAAGGAGTTATGTTAGAACATAGAAATGTTGTAAGGCTTCTATTCAACAGTAAATTCCAGTATGATTTTAATGAGAATGACGTTTGGACAATGTTTCACTCATATTGTTTTGACTTCTCGGTATGGGAAATGTATGGTGCACTACTTTATGGCGGAAAACTTATAATTATATCTAAGGAAACCTCAAAAGACTTAAATAAATTTGTCAAATTGCTTAGAGAAGAAAATGTTAGCGTCCTTAATCAAACACCAGCGATGTTTTATAATGTAATTAATGAAGAAATGTTATATAATGACGCTGATTTAAACATAAGGTATGTTATTTTTGGGGGAGAGGCATTAAATCCTAGTAAATTAAAACCATTTAGAGAGAAATATCAAAAATGTAAATTAATTAATATGTATGGAATAACTGAGACAACAGTTCATGTTACATTTAAAGAGCTAAGTGATGATGACATAGAAAATGGAAAGAGTAATATAGGTAAGCCTATTCCAACATTAAAAACATATATAATGGATAAGAACTTGAACTTATTACCAATTGGAATACCAGGGGAGATTTGTGTTTCCGGTGATGGAGTTGCGAGGGGATATTTGAATCAAAAAGAACTAACCAACAAAAAATTTGTTGTTAATCCATATAGCCCAAATGAAAGATTATATCGTTCCGGTGACTTGGGAAGATTCTTTGCAAGAGGAGATATGGAATACTTGGGAAGGATTGACAGTCAAGTTAAGGTTAGAGGTTTTAGAGTTGAAATAGGTGAGATTGAACGAAATATATCTAGTTTTCCTAAGGTAAAAGATGTTGTAGTTATTCCTAAGAAGGATGAAAATGAAAAGAGCTATTTAGTTGCTTATTTAGTGTGTACACAGGTGATAGATATTCAAGAATTAAAAAAACATTTAGGAAAATTTATGCCTACATATATGATTCCTTCATATTTTGTGTTTATGGAAAAGCTACCGATTAATGCTAATGGGAAGATAAATAGAAAGGAACTGCCTGAACCGTTAAGAGAAATAAAAGAGGATGTACCATATGTTGAGCCTAGAGATAAAACCGATAAAGTTTTGCAAACCGTTTTCTCAGAGGTTTTAAAGCTAGATAATATAGGAATAGATAATGATTTTTTTGCTATGGGGGGAGATTCTTTAACGGTTATTCAAGCATTGACTAAATTATATAAATATGATTTAGGAATTAGTGCTACGGATTTTTATAAGTATCCTACAATTAGGTTGCTAAGTAATAAAGTTAAAAATAATATACAATTAGAGGATGATATGCAAAGAGAGACTTTTGCAGTGGTTCCTGATTTCAAATTATCAGAGAAGTTAACTAATAGGGAAATGAAAAATGTCTTAGTTACAGGTGCAACCGGTTTTTTAGGTAGCCATATTGTAAAGAATTTGTTAGACAATACTGAGGCTAAAGTTTATTGTTTGGTTAGGGGGAGTTCTCAAGCTGAAGCCAGGGAAAGGTTTTATAAAGTATTTAAATTTTACTTTAATACTCAATATTGCGAAGATAGAATAGAAATTATTAATGGGGATATTACTATGGAAGATCTTGGAGTAGGCTCTGAGATGTCTTATAAATTGGGCAGAACAATAGATAATATTATACATACAGCTGCACTTGTTAAATATTATGGGGATTACAAAGAATTTGAGACAATTAATATAGCAGGTGTTAGAAATGTAATGATTTTCGCAAAAAAATATGGCATAAAACTTAATCACATTTCTACAATAGGTATTTCAGGGAGCTATTTAGTAAGAAATAACATAAATTCAAAAGAGCTTACAGAAAAAGATTTATATGTGGGTCAAAATTACACTGAAAATGCTTATGTTAAGACTAAATTCTTAGCTGAAAATATGCTATTAAATGAGATTAGTAATGGACTAAAATTGACTATATTTAGAATGGGAAATTTAACAGGAAGGTATAGCGATGGGTATTTTCAAAAGAATGCTAAGGATAATGCTTTTTATAATATATTAAAATCTATAATAGAACTAAAAAAAGTCTCTTCAGATATGGATGATGTAGATGTTGAGCTTACACCAGTTGATATGGCTGCAAATTGTGTAGTAAGCATTGCCAAAACTAATGAATGCGATTCTAGAATTTTTCATATAACAAATTATAAAGAACCACATTTTGAAAAAATAAGACATATGTTGGTAAGACTTGGCTTTGATATTCAAGTTATTAGTAATGACGAATTTAATAGGTACATAAAAGAAGTGTCGGGTAAAGATGAAGAAAGTGAAATACTTAGAGGTATAATTACAGATGTGGGAACAGATGGTAGACTGAATTATAATATACCTGTAAAAGCAACTGCAAATATTACAGCAAAATATCTAAAAATGTTAGGATTCGAATGGCCTGATATAGAAATTGAATACGTAAAAAAGATAGTGAATTATTTAAATTCAATAAATTATTTTGAAACTAAATGATACGAAAGAAAAGAGTGAAAAATATGAGAAAAAGGTCTGATGTGTGGGGAATTATAAATATTTATAATATTATAATAGTAATATTGGGAATAGGATTTTATTTTTTACTACCTATTTTGTTAAATTATGCACCAGGGTCATATAATAGTTATTTTGAAACTCAAATAGATTCGGGAATGAATTATTGTGTTCAGTTCTTCTTAGCAATACTTGCAGTAATTATTATTGTTGACACTTTCGTATGGTTTCAATTTAAAGAAATCAAGAGTTTGGAAGAGATAACTTCAGATGATAATACACGAGATAAAGAATGTAAAATAAAAGCAAAATGCTTTAGGTTACCATTTAGATTATATTTATATGAAATAACTATAATTCCAGTAATAGTTGCTATTGTCTTGTGGGTAACTAAAACTGAAATAGGACTAATTATAAAAACAACGTTGATAATATTTTTATTTGCTACAGTTCTTTCTACATCAGCATATGTGTTTACTAGAAATAAAATGAAACAGCTTTTCAACAGGATAAAAAATATTGAAATATGTGGAGGAAAGTCTAATATAAGTCTTGCTAGTAAAATATTTTTGCAAATTTTTCCGCTTTTTTTGGTGATTTCAATTTTCTTATCATTTTTAGGATATGTAAGACTGATTAATGAAAAAGGACTAATGCGGTTCGAAGAATATACGGTAAGATTAAATGAAAGTTTGAATCATAGCATCGCTACAGAAAAAGAATTGTTTGAATTAGCAAATAAGATAGTTAGAATAAATCCTAATGACGAGATGTTTATAATACGAAATAATGAAGTTCTCTATAATGAAGGTAGTGAATTAAGTGGTTTTTTCATAAAATATGCAACAATTTTAGGGGAGGAATATAATGGACATTTGTACGACTATTATGGTTCAGATATTCAGGGAACAGCAAAATATATAATGATAGAAAATAACAATTATATAGTAGGTGTAAAATATAATTTAGTATCCCAAGAAATGATTTTGGTTTTTGTTTGTGGTACGATTTTTATGTTGCTTTTGACGATATTTGTACTTGTATTTTTAAGCAAGGATTTATCGGACGATATCGGTGAAGTAGGAATGTATTTGTATAAGCTTTCTAATCAAGATAGCATAGATTATGATAAAAAACTTCCTGTTACCTCTAATGATGAAATTGGTGAGTTGGTTATTTCTTTCAATAAAATTCTTGATTTAGAAAAGAACAACATTGAAACTATGTCTAGAAACCAGGAAATTTTAGTAGAACAAGAACGTCTTTCGTCTTTAGGACAATTAATTGGTGGCATTGCACATAACTTAAAAACACCTATAATGTCTATTTCCGGAGCTTTAGAAGGAGTAGAGGATTTAATAAAAGAGTATGATGAATCAATAGACGATAGCCAGGTCACAAAAGAGGATCATCATCAAATTGCCGGTGAAATGAAAGGATGGATAAGCAAAATAAGACCATATTTATCCTATATGACTGAAGTCATTGACGCGGTAAAGGGGCAAGCTGTTTCAATGAATGCTTCAACCGTGGGAGAATTTTCAGCAGAGGAACTTATTGCAAGAACTCAGATTTTAATGAAAAATGAGTTAAAACGACGTCATTGTAATTTGAATCTTGATTTAAATATTAGTGAGAAGACACAAATTAAAGGTGAAATAAGTGCAATAGTTCAAGTTATGGATAACTTAATAATTAATGCGATGGATGCTTACGGAGAAAAGGGCGGAAATATAGACATTAAGGTAAGAGAAGATGAAGACAAGGTTTATATAGAAGTGGCGGATTTAGCAGGAGGAATATCTAGTTCAGTTAAAGACAAGTTATTTAAGGAAATGATTACTTCAAAGGGCAAGAATGGAACTGGATTAGGGTTATATATGTGCTATTCTACAATTAAGGGAAAATTTGATGGTGACATGTGGTTTGAAAGTAAAGAAGGAGTGGGTACAACTTTCCATATTACATTAAACAAACTAAAGATTTCATAAAATATTTACTCAATCAATTGACTTTACATAAAAGACATGATAGAATATCTTGGTGTTTATTTAACACTAAATATCTAAATCAAATTGATTGAGAGGTCGTAAAATGGGAAACTTTTTCGTAGACAACAACTGCCAACCCATCGATGCAAATGAGAACAACTTCTGTTTTGTAGGGGAGTATACTTATGGAAGAAGGATAGTAGGAATTTATACGGATAAGATGTATTATGGAATTCAAATAAAAGGCGAAGTGGTTTCACCTTGGTTTGAAAAACTGGTAATTATGCCGAACTTTAATATTTGTCAGAAAGGTGAAAAGAATTTCTTAACATCTCCTGACGGCAAGAAAGTTATTTCACCCGAATACAAAGAAATCGGAGGCTTTTGTAAATTACCTATGTTAAATAGGTATTATGCAAAAACAGAGGATTTTGAGGGCAAGTACGGTACTGTTAGTTCAGAAGGAAAAACAGGCATCGAATGTTCACAAGAAGAATTAACCAGATTCGGAAGTGCGTTCGCAGTATGCGGTAAGAAAATCAATGAACAACTAAGGTATGGCATATTTGGTGTAAATGGAGAAAAGGTTGTGGATTACAAGTATGTTTCTTATGCCACTAAGGGAGGAAGAGTGTGCTTGAAGTCACCGGAAGGTGAAATTGTAGCATATGACATATTTGGAATACTAATTAAAAAGTAATTTTTTTAGGAGACCGAAAGGTCTCCTTTTTTTGAATATTTTTATTCATTTTGACAAAAATAACTATTGGAAGGATGTGTTATAAATGATAAACAATGATACCATAGAATTACTTAAGGAATGTAATGCCGGGGTAAAAATGGGAGTAAGTTCTATTGATGAAGTTTTACCTCAAGTAAAAAATGCTGTTTTAAGGAATAAGTTAACTGTTTGTAAAGATGAACACGAAAAGCTTGGACTAGAGACAAGAAGATTACTTAATCAGTATAACGACTCAGGGAAAGAGCCTAATGTTTTCGCTAAAAGTATGTCATGGATGAAAACTAATACAAAGATGATGGCTTCTCCTACCGATGCAACAATAAGCGACCTTATAACTGACGGATGTAATATGGGTGTAAAATCATTAAACAGGTATTTAAATGAATACGGAGCAGCAGAAGAAAAAGCAAAGGATATTACCAAAAGGCTTATTAATTTAGAAGAACAATTAGCAGTAGATATCAGAGAATATTTATAATAAAAATTAGAAAGATTATGGATGTAGAATATATGAAAAATGCAGTATATATAAATGAAGCGACTTTACGGAGTTTTTTTACCGGTTCTCCAAATTTGCCGGAGGCAAAACCGTCAAAATTTCGCGGATGAAATTTTGAGCGAGAGTCGACAAGGATGTCGACTTCGAGCGACGGTTGG
>CAKSUD010000008.1 GCA_934500865.1 uncultured Clostridia bacterium
ATATATATGTATACAAATGGGCATTTTTTTGGTAAAATACATAATGTAATTGGGATGGAGGAATGTTTTATGGATAGATTAATAAAAGGTTTTGCCTTTGATGGACAAGTTAGATTAGTGGCTATATCTTCAGCCGATTTAGTTCAAAAAGCACTTGATATACATGGGTTGTCACCTGTTGCGACTGCTGCGCTTGGAAGACTTTTGACTGGTGGTGCGATAATGGGAGCAATGCTTAAAAATGAGGATGATAAGCTTACCCTTATACTAAAGGGTGATGGGCCTCTTGGAAACGCAGTTGTTTGTGCAAATAAGAATGCTATTGTAAAAGGGTATGTTCAAAATCCGGTTGTAGATTTGCCTTTGACAGAAAAAGGGAAGCTAGATGTTGGAAATGCAGTGGGAAAGAATGGTTTACTTACAGTTGTTAAGGATATTGGACTAAAGCAACCTGAGGCTGGAAGTATTGAAATAACTACTGGTGAAATTGGAACTGAACTAGCTGATTATTATCTTACTTCTGAACAAATACCTACTGCAATTGAAGTTGGGCTTTCTGTTACAAAAGAGGCTAAGATAAGTTCGGCTGGTGGATATTTAGTACAACTTATGCCGGGAACAGATTCCGCCATTATTGATATGATAGAGGGAAGAATTAATAATATGCTTCCGACTGAGGAATTAATAAAGAAAGGTTTTACTTTAGAAGAAATATTAATGGCGGTTTCTGGAGATGATAATATTACTGTTTTAGAGGAAATGGTTCCTAAATTTTCTTGTGATTGTTCAAGAGAAAGAATGGAACAGGCACTAAAAACTATATCTGAGGAAGAACGTAAAAAAATGATTGAGCAAGATGGATGTATTGAAATGAAATGTAGTTTTTGCGGAAGAGTAGAAAAATGGTAGTATGAATTTTGGAAAAAGGGGAGAGTTAAGCTATGGAAGAAATGATTGAAATTTTGAAAAAACAATATGAAATTTATCAAGAAATACTTAAGATTTCTGAAAAGAAAACCGATATTGTTGTGAAGGATAAAGTGGATGAATTGAAAGAATTAGTTGATAGTGAAGAAGAACTGATTGGTAAGTTCATTGTCCTTGAAAAACGTAGACTTTCCATAGTTAAAGAGTTTGGAAAATCAAAGGGAATTACCGGAGTGTTAAAAATTCCGGAATTGTGTGAATATTTTCCAGAAAATAAGGAAGAGTTAATGAGGCTTAGGGAAGATATTTTAAGCATTACTAAGAAAATAAATGAAAAGAACAAGTTAAATGAAAAATTAATTAAAAACTCACTTGATTATATTAATTTCTCTGTTGGACTTATTACCGGAACAGGTAGTGAGCCGCTTACTTATGGAAAGTACGGGGAAGCTAATAAGAATGAAGCAAAGAAGTTTTTGGATATATCGCTATAAGAAGTTTAATTTAAGTGATTTAGGAAGTGCAAGTTTTAAGTAAAAGGTCGTTTAAAAAAGGGGTTGAAAGAATAATGATAGCATTTAGCAGAGCTATTAGCGGACTTAGGGTAGCAGAACAAAACTTATATGTTACAAGTAATAACATATCTAACGTTAATACTGAAGGTTATCATAGACAACGCTTAGTTCAAAGCGAATTGCAAAAGACGTCAAGGGGTAATTTTAGCGTAGGACTTGGTGTAGATGCCAGTCATGTTAAACAGGTAAGGTTAGAGTACTTAGAAACTAATTACAGAAATGAATTACCGGCTCTTGGTGAATATAAAATGGAATCTCAAGTATATAATAGCTTACAGTCTATTATAGGGTCTGATGGTTCTTCGCTCCAAGATACACTAAGTAACTTGTGGGAATCTTTTAATGAGCTTTCAAAAGAATATACAACGTCTGTTGCGGGTGGATATTTGAGAGAAAATGCAGTTGCATTGGTTGGAGAATTTAATGGAATAGAGGACCAACTTATAAAAATGCAAAATGAGTTGGATATAGAAGTAGATAATGTTGTTGAAAAAATAAATGATTATGCTAAACGAATAGCAAATTTAAATGACAGAATAACAAGTGGCGAGGCAGGCGGAGTTTTGTGCTGTGAACTTAGAGATAGCAGAGAGAGCCTTATTGCTGGACTTGCTGAGTTAATAGATATTCAGGTTGAAGATTTTTCTGATACTGCGGTTAATATAAGATGTGGAAATGGACATTTAGTTGTAGGAACTAATACAAATAGACTTTCTACAGCACAAAATATAGATAAAAGTACCTTTAGAAATCCGGTTTGGGAAAGCACAGGTCAAGCGGTAGAAGTTAATTCCGGTACATTAAAAGGCATATTAGATATGCGTGGAGAGAATGTAGTTGGAAACTATGCTTCTTCTACAAACGGTAGCCCTAAAGAGAAAATGGATGTTGTTGTTAGCATTGATAAAGATTTATCATTAGCTAATATAGAGCGTATGAGAAATAACATAACTACAATGATGAGTACACTAGATAGACAAGGAGCTAACTATCAGTTTTATACAAATAACGGCGAAAAAATTGATGGAAATACATTAAAACTATATACAGACTATTTATATGGCTCTAAGATGTCTGAGATTTTAGATGGTTATGCGGGAGATAACAAGTCATTTACAGATTTTATCGATTCGGTTAAAGGTACTGTTAATCCTGAACAGGTAATAAAAGAATATATGGAAGATAAGGGAGTTACATTAGATTTATTAAAAAATCAGTTTGCCGGTGACGAAGAAATGCTCTCTCAAATCGAAGCTTATGAATTAGCGGGTGGGGATTCGGTTATTGGTTTCCAAATGTATGTGAGAGATATTCCTGGAAAAGAAACCTTATCAGATGAAGTTCAAGATTACTTAAATGGAACAATTCTTACTGTTGATGGACTAAAAGGTTACATAGAAGACGAAATGGTAAATATTCCGGTTAAAAAGGTAGGTGAAATAGATAAATTAATTAATTCTAGTTCATCTAAAGTGTTAGATAATATTGATAAATATGATACGTTTATAAAATACAGAGAAGACAGTAATAAATATATGTTGGTATTTACTGATCAAAGGATAGACCCAGGTACAGATATTGAGCATACTACTGCTATGTTAAATAAGATAGATATGAGATTAATTACTATTACTAATGAGGCTTCTTCTAAGGACTGGATGAAGTTAGCACAGGACACAGGTGGAAATGTTTTAAGTATTGAAGATTTTGATAGTAAAGATGGCGCTGAGAATTTGGGTCTTGCAATTTCTAGAGATTTTAATTCGAGATTAGATGCAACCGAAAATACAGATGGAATTCCGGCTTTCCGTGCGGGTTTAAATAAGATACTAAATGGATTGACCAATGAAGTTAATGCTATTTTCCGTCAAGGAGCTAATATTTACGGCAATAGGCACGGAGATGTAATTAAAGATGAATTTGGGAATGATGTAATAGATGATGAAACGGGAAAACCTTCTACATATAATTTAGATTTATTCTTAAAAATTGATGAAAAGCTTCCTTTACAGATGGGAAATATTAAAATTAATCCGTTATTTTCCGATTTAAATAATATGCCTTTATCCTTGACTGGGGATACGGGAGATTTCCAAATAGGAAGAATGTTAGTTGATTTGACTAATACTGATGTATTTAATAATGGTAATAGTTATTCTACTGTTGATGAACAATATGCAAGTTTCATTTTGAATTTTGGACAGGCGGCGAACATTGCCATAAGTGGAGCCGAGACGCAAGAAAATGTTCTTACTGCGGCAAGTGAGAAACTAAGTGCTGTCAGTGGTGTATCTATGGATGAGGAACTTAGCAATATGGTTAAGTTTCAATATAGTTATACAGCCGCTTCAAAAATGATTAAAATAGTTGATGAAATGTTAGAGACGGTTATAAATATTTAAGGTCGTATAAGAGGAGTGAAAGATAATGAGGACAGGTTCTTTTGCAGGACTGAATTTATCGCTTAGAGCATTATATTCTAGCACAAAGGCAATGGATGTTACATCTCAAAATATTGCCAATGTTGGAACTAAAGGTTACACAAGACGTGTTGCACAGTTTAAGACTTTTGGACAGGACGCAACAGGTATTACAGAACCTATTTTTGGATTAGGAGCTGATTGTGTTAGTGCTGAGCGAATGAGAGATGAATATTTAGATACTAAGATGTGGAATCAAAGTTCTATTTCTAGTGAATGGTCTACAAAGAATGAGTATTATCTTGAACTTGAGAAGATTATAAACGAATCTTCTGTTTCGGGTTTGGTTGGAGCGATTGATGAGTTTAGTGCGGCTATGAATGATTTTGCAAACAATCCGTCAAGTACTACATACAGGTATTTAGTTCAAAACAAAGGCGTTCAGCTTACAAATTATTTTAATGAAACTGCGGTGCAATTAGAAGAACTTCAAGTTGAATTAAATAATAAGGTAAAAGAACAAGTCGATGAAATAAATGATTTAGCTAAGCGAATTGCAGATTTGGATGTTAAGATAAGGAATAATGAAATAACAGGCAGAGAAAGTAATTTGTTAAGAGATGAAAGAGACTTATTAATAGACAGTCTGGCTGAATTTGGAGATATAGAGGTTACTGAAAAAACATACGGAAAGCTTATAAACGGAAGCGATGATGTTAGAATAACCGTAAAATTTGCTGGAACTGTTATGATAGACCATGGTAATTATAGAGAACTTGAGATTTCAAAGCGTGTAGATAAGAAAAATGCCGAGGATGTTGAGGGACTATATGATGTAGGTTGGAAAGATGGTGCAACTCTTACTTTATCATCCGGTAAACTAAAGTCCACAATGGAATTAAGAGATGGTAATGGAAGCGATGATACTGGTTGGGTAAAAGGTGTACCTCATTATATAGATGAGCTTAACAAGATAGCTAGAAATTTTGCAATGGCATTTAATGAAGGAATTGTAAATGGTCAAAAAGTAAGTAAGGGGTATGCAGAAGGTTATACTTTTAATTCGGCAGAAGATGCAACTCAACCTGCAGGATTAAGGTTTTTCTGTACAAACGAAAGATATTCTAATGAATTTGCTAATGGATGGCAGACAAATGCCGATATAATAGATGGATACCAAGAATTGAATGCAAAAAATATTTCTCTTTCTAAAGAAACTTTAGATGATGTAGGAAATTTATTTAAGTCATTTGATAGCCCACTAAATAATAATGATACAGAGTCAATAAAGAGCCTTCTTGATTTTAAGGAAAATAGGGAGCTGTTTGGTACATCAAATTTAGAGGATTATGTATCCGGAATGATTACCAATTTGGGTGTTGATGCGGATGTTTCTAAGAAACTTTATAAATCGCATACATCTATAATGACTCAATTAGAAAATCAAAGAGATGCGTATTCTGGAGTTTCTTTAGATGAAGAAGCGACTAACTTAGTTAGATACCAACAGATGTATAAGGCTGCTGCTAAGGTAATGTCAACATTTTCTGAGATATATGAGGTATTGGTAAACACGATTTAAGGACGGTGAAGAAAAATGCGTTTAACGAATAATATGGTTATAAGGAATTTCGTGAGAAATGTGGGTATAACAGCCGGAAATGTTAATAAATATCAAACACAAATTCAAACGGGGAAATCATTTCAATATGCATCAGATGCACCTATTTCTGCTGCAAAGTCTATAAGATATAAATCGAAAATTGCTCAGCTAGAGCAAAGCGAAAAGAACATAGAGGATGCAAACGAATTAATGAAGGTAACTGAATCTGCATTAAATAGTTATAATGACATCTTACAAAGAATAAGTGAGCTTGCTGTTGATGCTGCTAACGGTACAAGAGGCGATGAAGAAAGAGAAGCTATTGCTACCGAGATTAATCAGCTAAAAAGTGAGATTGTAAGTATAGCAAATACAAAATATAACGGAAGATATATTTTCTCCGGATTTGAAACAGAAAAAACCTTGTTAAATGACGACGGAACTTATAATATGGACGTTACAACAATGGGATTGGGAAAAGAGGCTATTAATTACAGCATTGGTTTTGGAAGTTCAATTCAAGTAAATACCCTAGGACCCGATGTTTTTGGTGGAAGGGGCGAAGAGGGCGAGAAAGCCGGTGTAATAAACAATATAGATAATTTGATTAATGCAATGAAAAATGGTGACAGCCCTGAGATAAGAAAAGCAGGAGCAGCACTTGAGGATGACTTGCAGATATGTTTAGATTCTTTGGCGGATATCGGTGCAAAGATGAATAGACTAGAGCTTACAAAAAATAGAGTTGCAAACAGCTTAACTAATATTACTGAATCTTTAAGCTTAAATGAAGATGCCGATTATGCAGAAGCGGCTACTAACCTGGCTAATTCTAAAACAATATATGAAGCGGCTTTAGCTGCAGGCGCAAAGACACTTTCTATTTCATTAATGGATTACATTTAAACTATAAAAAGGACTCCGTCTGGAGTCCTTTTTTAATGGAATTTATATCTTAATGTTTCTGAGCTTTTTTGCTTAATTAAAGCTTTATAGTATTTTATATCCGGATTTTTATATTGCATATATTCTAAATCTTTTATTATTCCACTGGCTACAAAGTAGTCTTTTTTTATTATAGATAAATCTAAGTTTAATTTTTTTGAGTACACATATACATCAGGCAACTCTAGTGCAGCAGATAAATAAGTAAGCAACTTTGCTAATTCGGAACTTAATTCGACATCGGGTAGTACATCACTTCCAAGTACACTACAAATGTCTTTTAGGGCATTTTCTAAATCATTATTGTATATTTTCTTTAATATTTCAGGATATTCAAGTAAAAATTCAACACTATTTAAATCATATAGATAAACATTGTGATGCATAACATCAAGTAATTTATCTGTACATTCAGAATCTCTTTCACAAATGGTATATGCATCTAACATTTTACTAAATACATTAGAATAAAAAGTATTAGATGATATATTTTTAAATGTTGTTGAGCGTCTGTTTCTTGAAATATAAGCTAAAATCTTTTGTGTGATTTTTGAATTAACTATGTTATATAAAGTAGGTATTCTTTGACCGAGAGAAAGAGGAGAGCCAGTTAGTTCATTTATAAAATCACAGATTATGTTGTAGGTGTTTAGGTATACTTCTTGCTCTTCAACAGGGCTATTTGCATTTTTTATGCCTGCTTCAAGCATTAATCTTGCAGTTTCTAAGTTTGAATTATAGTCAAATAATTTCATTTTCCCACCTCCAACATAATTTATTCTATGATATTTTTTTTAGAAAAAAAAGACTTGACTTTTATATTTTTTTGCAGTCCCTCCAAAAACATTCTTTACTTTATAACAAAATTAAGATAGAATATGTTAAACGAACTAATTAAATGTAGAAGTATACAGAGGTGTTAAAAATGTTAATTAATATAAAGAAAATCACATTGAATAAAAATGACTATATGGATTTATTACTACTTGCAGACCCTTCTAAAAAAATGGTTAATTCATATTTAAATAAAGGAGATATGTTTGTCTTAAGTGTAAATGGTGAGGCGGTTTGTGAGGCTGTTGTTATAAAGATTTCTGATAATGTTTGTGAACTTAAAAATCTAGCTACTAAAAAAGAATATCAAGGTAGTGGTTTTGGCAAGCAAATGCTACAACATTTGTTCCAATATTATAAAAATACGTTTAATACAATGCTTGTTGGAACATCTTCACCGACATTTTATGAGAAATTTGGTTTTGAATATTCACATACAGTTTCTAATTTCTTTGTTGATAATTATGATGAGCCAATTATAGATAATGGTGTAAAGTGCATAGATATGACCTATTTGAAAAAGGATTTGCATACAAAGACTAAAGCTGTTACAAGGTCGGAAGAATCGGTTATGTCATTAATTCTTGATGTAGCCAAGAAAGATACACGTGTAAGGGCAGTTTGTATGAATGGCTCTAGGGTAAATCCTAAAGCTCCTAAGGATTTTTTCCAAGATTATGATATTGTATTCCTAGTTGATGATTTTGATAGTTTTGTTGCAACATCTGCGTGGTTAAATGTATTTGGAAGAAGACTTATTATGCAAGTTCCGTCACAAATGGGTGACAATATGAAAGAAGTGCAAGAAAAAAAGAAAATCACATATTTAATGCAATTTGTTGATGGAAACAGAATAGATTTAACTGTTTTATCATATGATAAACGAAATGAATACTTAAAGTCTGATTCACTTACACAAATACTTTTGGATAAGGATAATAAACTTCCTAAAATCCCTGAGGCATCTGACAAGGATTATTGGATTAAAAAGCCGACAGAAAAGGAATACAACGATTGCTGTAATGAGTTTTGGTGGATTTGTACTTATGTTGCTAAGGGACTTTGGAGAAAAGAATTATTATATGCAACATATCATCTTGAAATGAATATTAGAAAAGAATTATTAAAAATGCTTAGATGGAAAATTGCAATTGAAAATGATTTTGAAGTAACAACCGGGAAATGTGATAAGTATATTGAAAATTATTTGCCAAAAGAGATGTTCGATAAACTTATGAGAAGCTTTGATATGTCAGACAGCGAAAGATGTTGGGATTCAATGTTCCTAATGATAGACTTATTTAGACGTGCGGCAAGTTTTGTTTCTGAAAAAATCGGATATGAATATAATTCGGAAGATGACAAGAATGTGTATGCATTTTTAAGACATGTTCGTACATTACCTAGAAATGCTAGGGCTTTATATGATAATAACTAGGAGGTTCTGATGGATTGGGAACTACTAAAGAAAAGGATTGTTTTTTGTGTGCTTATGTTCATAAATATAGTTATTTCAGCAATGTTTATTTCTTATATAATAAGCTTGTTTAAAATAGATGTGTCGAAGTATGAAGTGGCATCGGTAAAAGTTCCAAAGGCTTTTGACGGATTTCGTATACTTCAGCTTTCAGACTTACACAACAGAAGATTTGATAAGAATAATAAAAAGATTGTGAAAATAATTGAAAAGCAGAAGCCGGATATAATTGTTATGACGGGGGATATGGTAAGCTCTAATAGTGTTGGTTTTAGTAATTTCTTTTCATTGGTGGAGGAGCTAGATGGGAAGTATCCTATTTACTATATTTTTGGTAATCACGAACAAAGACTTAGTGTAGAAAAACAAGCCATAATTATAGGAAAACTTCGAGAATACGGGGTTAAAGTCTTAAATAATCAGCATGAGTTTATTACTAAGGATGACGAGAGTATAGAGATTTTTGGCTTAAAACAAGAACTTATTTATTATACGAATTATTTAAAGAGCAAGAAGACATATTCCTATGAACAAAAAGATATGGAAAATGCTATTCGCAAATCAGATAGTAAAAAGTTTAATATTTTACTTGCACATAACCCTTTATATTTTGAAACATATGAAAAATGGGGAGCAGACTTAGTTTTTTCCGGACATGTACATGGCGGAATAATACAAATTCCTTTTATCGGCGGCTTTTTATCTCCTGAAAGAAAATTGTTCCCTAAGTATAGTGGCGGAGAATATGAAATAAATGATTCAAAGATGATAGTAAGTAGAGGACTTGGCTATACAAAGATAAATTTAAGATTTTTCAATAATCCTGAAATTTGTGTTGTAGAGTTAAAGAATAAAAAATAAATAGCACAGACGCAGTATATATAAATTAAGCGACTTTACGGAGTTTTTTACCGGTTCTCCAAATTTGCCGAAGGCAAAACCGTCAAAATTTCGCGGATGAAATTTTGAGCGAGAGTCGACAGGGATGTCGACTTTGAGCGACGGTTGGCAATTTGGATAGAACCTCTAAAAACGTAGTCTTCGGAGCGGAATTTATATATGCTGCGTCTGTACTACTTTAAATACTTTTAGTTCAATTTTCACAAATCATTTCTTTTAGGTTCGAAAACCTATCTATTTTATTTAAATTTCGTACCATATATTCTATACTTGACATATTTCCTACAAATACCAGCATTTCTTTAGCACGTGTCATAGCTGTATATAGTAAGTTTCTTGTCATAAGTCTTTGACCGCCCATAAATACAGGGATAACGACTATTGGGAATTCACTTCCTTGACTTTTATGAACAGTTGTTGCAAATGCATGGTCTAATTCTTCCATTTGAACACTATCATATTCAACTTCTTTTCCATCATCAAAAATAACTCTAATCATTTCAGCTTCACTGTCAACCGCGATAATTCTGCCAATGTCTCCATTAAAAACACCGCTTCCTCGCTCAGAACCATTTACCCATTCTAAGTCATAATTATTTTTTATTTGCATAACTTTATCGGTTACTCTAAAAATTCTATCCCCTAAGGCAATTTGTTTTTTATATGAAGCGTAAGGATTAAGAACTTTTTGCAATTCTTTGTTCAAATTATTTGCACCAAGCACACCCTTTCGCATAGGAGTAATAACTTGAATGTCATCAATTGCATTACATTCTTTGAAATTAGGCAGTCTTTCGGACACTAGATTAATTACTTTTTTTATTATTTCGTCTGAGTTTCGTGCGTTTACTAAAAAGCTGTCTGTGTTTTCTTTGTTAAAAACAGGCAATTCTCCAGAATTAATGCTGTGCGCATTAACAACAATCATACTTTCTCCTGCTTGTCTAAAAATTTTAGTTAGAGCAAATGTGCTTATTTTGCCTGATTCAATTAGGTCCTTTAAGACGTTTCCGGGGCCAACTGATGGAAGTTGGTCGACATCTCCAACTAAAATTAAAGTCGTGGTGAGGGAAACTGCTTTAAGTAAATTACTCATTAAAATTACGTCTAGCATCGAAACTTCGTCTACAATAACAACATCAGCTTCAATAGGAGTTACGTCTATTTCGACTAAAGCATTTCTATCATCGTCGTCGATATGTTTAATCTCAAGTAAGCGGTGGATAGTTTTCGCATCAATGCCGGAAGTTTCGCTAAGTCTTTTTGCGGCCCTTCCTGTTGGAGCACAAAGTACAACTTTTGCATCAAAGCTTTCTAGTGTTTTAATAATCGCCTTAACGATTGTTGTTTTACCTGTACCCGGTCCGCCTGTTATGATTGAGACTTGAGAGTCTAGTACACCTTTTACACAGTTTAATTGTTCTTCGGTTAATACAATTCCGTTTTCTAAAGTGTTTGCATATTCTGTAACTTTAAACTTAGAATTTATTTCTGTCATTTGAGTAAGCTTTAATGCTATATTTCTTTCAGCATTAAATAAAGAAGAAAGATATATTTTATCGTTATTATATATTCTTGTTTTTCCCTCTATTGCCATTTTCGCGATTGCGGAATCAATTGCTTCCGGATCTACTGATAAAAATTCAGTTAAGTATTCAACAATATTATTACGAGGTAGATTTGTGTGTCCTTCAAATGATGCCAAAGATAGCACATACTTTATACCGGCACAAATTCTTGTTTCGTTATTGTCGTCGATTCCAACATTTCTTGCGATTTGGTCTGCTACTTTAAATGAAATTCCATTACATACGTCAAGTAAAACGTATGGGTTCGATTTTACTGTATCTAAAGAATTAACTCCGAATGCTTTATATAATTTTACAGCATTTTTGTTTCCTATTCCGTAGTTGCCAAGGAATGAGATTAGCTTCCATAAATCCCATTGTTCATTTAGTGTACTGCTCATACTAAGAGCTTTTTCCATATTTATGCCACGAACTTCTGTGAGTCTTTCTGGTGTGTTTTTTATAACTTCTATTGTGTTTTCACCGAATTTTGTAACGAGTTTTCTTGCAGTAACTAATCCAACTCCTTTTATGATGCCGGATGCAAGATATTTTTCGATAGCAGGAACTCCTTCGGGAAGGAATTTTTCAAACGTTTCTGCTTTTAGTTGCTTACCGTAGTCGGGATGATTTACCCAGTTACCGTTTGTCTTTATTTCTTCACCTACTTGAATGTACGGCAAAAAACCAACGACAGTGATTTCTTCATCGTCTTTGGTTAGGATATTGCATATTGTGTATCCATTTGTTTCATTTTTATATATAACTTCTATTATTTCTCCGCGTACTTCTATCATTTAAAAATCCTCACTTTATTCTGACTAGATTTTATCACACAATTTTGTGCTATTCAATTAAAAAATATTAAATAAGAAGGAAAATGTTGACAAAAGCTTAACATATGTATATAATACAATTATAGAGCGAGAGCTCTATAAATCGTATACATGACAAATGCCAAAAGAAAAAGCGAGGGGGAGACCTCGCTTTTTCTTGTTTATTGTACTAATAACATTGTGATGTAAGAAGAATAAATAGGATAAGTACAAAAAACAATATACGATAAATCGTATACATGCAATCACCTCCTCGTGGAAAGATTTGGCAATGCCATAAATAATATATACCATATATGTAATAAAATGTAAATAGGTTTCTTTTAAAAATGTTGACAAAGGTTACATAATATGATACAATAAACTGTCTGTTCTTTATATACATATTTTGCAGTCTTTTTTGCGAAACAAAATTCTAATTCATTTCTTGAGGAGGAAATTATTATGAAAAATTTTAGCAAAATCGATCGCGAGTTACGGCGTATGCTAGTTTGCACTTTTGGCTATTCTGAGGTCGAGGATGAGGTCAGAAAGCGATGCATTGAAGCAATTTGCAAAAAGGATATGAAGTATTTAAAGAGAGACTTAAATGTTTATTGCAGTAGTGAGGGAATTGATTATGAATTAAAAGCCGTGAGTGTGTGCCTTATCTTGTATAGATATGGGATTTGGCAATACGTTAAGAACAAGGTCTTGTATGGCTAAGAATACAGAGATAGTGGAAAGTTTTTTCTGCTATCTCTGTATTTTTTTAGAGATAAAAGAGAAAATAGTTAGTAATTAAGAACATTTATGGAGGAAAATTATGAGGAGAAAAATTGCTATACTAATTATTTTTATTTATCTTTTTACAGGTACTAATTTTATAAAAGGTATTAATATGGAAACCGTTTCTTACTGGGGGTCGAGCGGAGATGAGGTAATTCAAATTCAAAATAAGCTAAAGCAGTGGGGATACTATAATGGCGCGATAGACGGAAGTTACGGAAGTAAAACTTACCAAGCTGTAAAAAACTTTCAAGCTAAAAATGGTTTGACGGCCGATGGGGTAGCGGGTACGAAAACTCTAGAAGCACTTGGAATATCTACGAAAAAGACAACTGCTAACAATAACGTAAATTTACTTGCACGAGCAATAAGTGGGGAGGCTAGAGGAGAGCCATATGAAGGGCAGGTTGCTGTTGGGGCAGTTATATTAAATAGAGTAAATAGCAGCAAATTCCCTAATACGCTTGCCGGAGTAATTTACCAATCGGGAGCGTTTGATTCTGTAAAGGATGGACAGATTAATATGGAGCCTACGTCAACAGCTCTAAAGGCAGCGCAAGATGCACTTAGTGGTTGGGATCCGACAGGTGGCTGCATTTACTTTTTTAATCCTTCAACTAGTACGAGCAAGTGGATATGGAGCAGACCGATTGTACGAACAATTGGTAAACATTGCTTTGCCAAGTAATAATTGAAATGGAAGCCAAAATATGATAAAATTAGTAATGGATGTTGCAAATTATATAGTAAGAGGGAGAATATATGAAAAAAGTTATTGTTATTGGCGGTGGCGCGTCCGGCCTTATGGCTGCTGGGATTGCGGGAAAAAATGCTGATGTTTTAGTTTTGGAAAAGAACGATAGAGTTGGCAGAAAACTGGCTATTACAGGAAAGGGTAGATGTAATGTTACTAATTCTGCGGATATTAGTGAGTTTATAGAAAATACTCCTGGAAATGGAAGGTTTTTATATAGCGCTTTTTATTCTTTTACAAATGATGATACAATTAACTTTTTCAATAAATTAGGTGTGAAGACTAAGGTGGAACGTGGAGGAAGAGTATTTCCTGTATCAGATTCCGCTAAGGATATTGTTAATGCTCTTAGTAGGGTTCTACGAGAAAACAATGTAAAAATTAGATATAATGTGGTGGCTAAAGAAGTTATTACTGAAAATGGTAAAGTAGCAGGTGTTAAATTATCAAGCGGCGAGATTATAAATTGTGATAAGGTAATAATAGCTACAGGTGGGAAAAGCTATCCTGCAACAGGTTCTACCGGAGATGGATATGAGATTGCTAAAAAGCTTGGACATAAGATAATACCGCCTAAACCGTCGCTTGTAGGATTAGTTTCATATACTGAATGGATACCTAAGTTACAGGGCTTATCGCTAAAAAACGTTGGATTTAGTTTATTTGATTCTAAAAATAAAGAAATATATTCGGATTTTGGTGAAATGTTGTTTACACATTTTGGAGTTTCAGGGCCGATAGTCCTTAGTGGAAGTAGAGTGCTTCACAAGTATATGGATGAAAATAGATGTGTAAACGGAATAAAGGCAAGAATTGATTTAAAACCTGCATTAGACAATAAAAAACTTGATTTGAGAGTTCAACGTGATTTTCAAAAATATATAAATAAGGAATTAAAAAATTCTTTGTATGATTTACTTCCTGAAAAGTTAGTGCCTGTTATAATTTCTCTGACAAAAATTGATGAGAGCAAAAAAGTGAATGTTATAACGGCTGAAGAAAGAAAGAGAATAGTCGAATTATTAAAGGGATTAGAGTTTGAAATAAATGAGCTTAGACCTATTGATGAGGCAATTATTACGGCCGGCGGAGTTTGTACTGATGAAATTAATCCTTCTACAATGGAATCGAAGATAGTTAATGGATTATACTTTTGTGGCGAAGTAATTGATGTTGATGCTTATACCGGTGGATTTAATTTACAGATTGCATTTTCTACGGCATTTTTGGCAGGAAATAATATTTAATGGCTGACTAAATATAGACTCTTTTGGAGATACTACTCCAGAAGAGTTTTTTCTTTGGGAGGCAGATTGAGTTGAGTGAAAATGTGAAGAAAAATAATTTTTTAAGAATATGTGTTATAACGATTTTAATGCTTTTGTACTTATATATTACTGTTTATTCAGCGGTTCCGGACAAGATTACTATGATAGAGGGTAAGGAAATTTCTTATCCTTTTCATAATTTTATAACCATGTCACTTGATGCAGAATGTAGCGTAAAAGCAACAGGTGGCAAGCTTGTATCGTCTAAGGTAGGAAAAGAAAATGTAAAACTTTCATTGTTCGGAATTATACCATTAAAAAATGTGGACATAAATGTTATATCGGCCAATACAGTTATTGCTGGGGGAAATGTTATTGGGATAAAACTTAATACTCCTGGTCTTACGGTTGTTTCTCTTGAAAGCTTTGTGACAAGGGATTACTCTAAGGCGAAGCCATATGAAGGTAAGAACATTCAAAGGGGAGATATAATTTTAAGTATAAATGGCAAGGAAATAGAAAGTGTTGATGAATTTATAAATGAGTTACAAGTTTCTAAGGAAAATAAAATAACTTTAGAAATGATGAGAAATAATACTAAGTTTTATGAGACTTTTTGTGCAAAAATTGACAGAAATGACGGAAAGTATAAATTAGGAATTTGGGTAAAGAACGTTACTTCTGGTGTGGGAACTGTTACGTATATTAATCCGGAAAATGGCGAGTTTGGTGCACTCGGACATGGTATAAATGATATTGATGAAAGTGGTTTGCTAAAAATTAATGGCGGTAAGGCTTATGACGCTGTCGTTTTGTCTGTTAACAAAGGGAAAAAAGGAGCGCCTGGAGAGATAAGAGGAGCTATGAGAGAAGGAAGCGTTTTTGGAAGTGTTACTCAAAACACAACTCAGGGTATATTTGGATATTTAACGGAAAATGTGGATGTGGAAAATAAGCAATATGAGATTGCGTTAAAGAACGAAGTGGTCCTGGGAGAGGCTAAAATTCTATGCACTGTTTCCGGAAATGAATGTACGGAGTATAAAATAAGAATTGAAAAAGCAAATTACAGTAACGAATTAGATTCAAAGGATATGGTAATTAGAGTGACGGATAGAAAGTTGCTAGAGGAAACCGGTGGAATTGTGCAGGGAATGAGTGGTAGCCCAATTATCCAAAATGGTAAAATAATAGGGGCTGTAACGCATGTGTTAATTAATGACCCGACGCGAGGGTATGGAATATTTATTGAAAATATGTTGGAAAATGCTGCTTAACCTAAATGACCAAAAGGGACAGGTCTAAAAAATATAACAGCTGTAATTTAGATATAATGGAAATTACAGCTGTTTTTTTGTGTGACCAAAAAGAACCGTCCCTAATGGTCAGAATTTATTACTTTAATATTGGTTGGATTTGTTTGCCTTCTAGTGCTAGCTCTATTGTTGGTACTATTTTCTCTACGTCAAATGTGAGCGAGTTTGGTTTTGCGTCGGGTGCGTCTTGACCAAATGGAACAAAGTAGAAGTTTTTTGTTGCGAGTAATGTTCCTATATTTTTTGCACTTAAGCCTAGGGCATCATTTGTGGAAATACCTAAAACTACTGGTTTGTTGTTTCTAAGGTGTGATTTTGTTGCCATAAGAATTGTGTCATCTATTATTGAATAAGTAAGTTTTGCAACGGTATTTCCTGTGCAGGGTGCTATTAGCATTAAGTCTATCATATTTTTAGGTCCTATTGGTTCTGCGTCTACAATTGTTAAGACTGGTTCATTTTTTGTTAATTCTTTTATGTTTTCTTGAAATTCAGTGGCGTCATTGAAACGCGTATCATATACTTGGACATGAGACGAGAGTATTGGAATGACTTCGGCTCCTGCTTTTTGAATAGAAGTTATAATTTCTGGTACTTTTGAGAAATTGCAAAAAGAACCTGTGATTCCAAGTCCTATTTTCTTTCCTTCAAGTGTCATATATTTCACCATCCTTTGTTAATTAGTATATGAATGATAGTTAAAAAACGACAATTCAAAGTATGAATTTGCGTTTTTTGGCTTTATTATTTTTGTGGTTTATGGTAGAATAGTAGGGTAATTGAGATTATTTAGTAGAGAGTGATAATATGTTGGAAGAGATGCGACTTTTTGCTAGGCAAAGTTGGATTCCGGTAATCCTAGATGATTCACTGGAATACATAGAAAACCTCCTTAGCAAGAAAAGTGTGAAAAATATACTTGAAATTGGTACTGCAATTGGATATTCGGCTATATGTTTTTCAAAGTTTTTGACGGATGATGGGAAAATTGACACTATTGAAATTGATAAGCAGAGAATAATGTTGGCGAAGGCTAATATTGATATGTATAAGTTGAATGACAAAATTAATATTATTGAGGGAGATGCGCTAACGGTACTTCCTAAGTTAAATAAAAAGTATGATTTTATATTTATAGATGGACCTAAGAGTCATTATATTGAATATTTGCCACTGTGCCTTAAAATGTTAAATGATTATGGAGTAATTATTGCTGATAATGTAAATTACAAAGGTATGGTAAAAGGTGAAGAAAAGGTTAAACATAAACAAAGAACAGCAGTGATGAGATTACGAGAATTTATTGATAAAGTAAAAAATGATGAAAGTTTAAATAGCGAGTTAGTTGATATTGGCGATGGAATTTTAGTTATAACTAAAAAGTAGAAGGAGAATGAATTATGAAAAAACCAGAATTACTTGCCCCAGCGGGTACATTTGAACGTGCAAAAATTGCATATTTATATGGAGCGGATGCAGTATATGCAGGAACTGCTGATTTATCTTTAAGAACAAGGGTTAACATTAATAATGATGAGTTTGTTAAGATTGTTGAACTTGCAAAAAAAATGAACAAAAAGATTTATGCTGCCATGAATATATATGCATTTGATAAGGATTATGAAAAGGTTAAAACTCAAGCTAAGATTTTAAATGATATGGGTGTTGACGCTGTAATTGTTAGTGATGGCGGAGTTTTAGACATAGTCCGTGAATATGCTCCGAATGTTGATGTCCATATTAGTACACAAGCTAACACAGTAAGTTTAGGTACTTGTGAATTTTGGAGAAGAAATGGTGCAAAGAGAGTTATTTTGGCTCGTGAGCTTTCAAGAGATAAAATTAAATATATGATGGAGAATAAATCTCCCGATTTGGAGTTAGAAATGTTTATTCATGGCGCTGTTTGTGTTGGTTATTCCGGAAGATGCATTTTAAGTAATTATTTAATCGGACGTGCTTCAAACCAAGGTGACTGCGCACAACCTTGTAGATGGAACTATAATGTGTATATTGAAGAAAAGAATAATCCTGGGAAATTGTTACCCGTCGAGGAAGATGGAAGAGGTACATACTTACTTTCTGCTAAGGATTTATGCTTAATTAATAGAATCCCTGAAATAGTGGATATGGGTGTTGAAAGTTTAAAAATTGAAGGAAGATTAAAGACAGAATATTATCTTGCAACAGTAGTTAATGCGTATAGATGTGCTATTGATGACTATTTAGCTAATAAGGCTAGTTGGAGTCCTGAAAAGTACCAAGTAGAGTTAGATAAGGCTATGAGCAGGAAATACAGTGAGTTATTCTATGACAGAGAGGATAACAAAGATATTCAAAATTACGATGATGATGGCAGAAGTACTGTTCCGTATGAATACGGCGCTAAAGTTTTAGAGAAAAAAGACGGATTGTCCATAGTAGAAGTTAGAAATAAACTTCAAGTTGGTTCACAATACGAAATGATTATTCCTGGAAAAATTGAACCTGAAATTATTACTATTGGTGAATTGTATAACATTGATACAAATGAAAAAATTGATGTTGTAAATCCGGGAAAGGCGGAGCAAAAAGTTCTAATGAAGTTACCGGATAGCGCCGAAAATAATTATATAATTCGCAGAAGGAAGTAATTTTGGAGGTTACTATGAAATTTAACAAAAGAAAATTTTTTAAGAATATATTTTTATTAATTTTATTTATCGCTTTGGTTGTGTGTGGAATTTATTTGTGGAAGACTCCTGAGGCGAGAAATAATATTTATGAGTATTATTCAAAGATACTTGCAAGTTTTTCTGAGGAAGAAGTTATAGATGCAACAGAAATCTTTTCTATATCATATGATCCCGCTATTCAAACAGCGATAGTTCCAGGCAAAGATGGTATGCTTGTTATAAATAAGAATGGTATTTCTGAATACACTTCTACTAAAAATCCTGTATGGGTTAAAGAAATGAATATATCTAATCCACTTATTGATGCTAATAATAACAGATTTATTATTGCAGAGTCAGGTGGAAAGAAAATTATGTCTTTCCAAAATAGAACTATGTTATGGGAGACAGAACTTCAAAATGATATTAAGAAAATTACTGTAAATAAAGATGGATATGTTGGTGTTATATTTTCACAGGTTGGATACAAAAGTGGATTTTTATTTTTAGATCCAACGGGCAAAGAAATATTTAGAAAATTATTTGCTAATACGACTTTGGTTGATGCAGACATATCTCCAAAGGGCGATTTGGTGGCTATGATTGAGGCTGATGTTAGTAGCGCAATTATTAATTCTGCGATTTCCTTTATGTCTAGTAATGGTCAAATTGTGTATTCTGAAATAGAGGATGACGTTTTGATGTCTGGAATAAGATTCATTGATAGCTCTAATGTTATTGCAGTTGGTGATAATAAATTAGTTAAAATTGATAAAAACTATCAAAAGACAATATTTGATGATTTTTCTAATAAGACTGTTTCCGGAATTAACCTTGAAAATGAGGGGAAGATTATAGAGACATATAGAGAAGCAACTAGTATATTTGCAAATAAGTCAACAATTGACATTCTTAATGTAAACAATAAAAAAACCGGAACGGGAGAGGTTGCCGGAGTGGTAAAGTCTATTGAAAGTTCGGGGAAAACTATAGCTGTTGTTTTGGCTGACAGAGTTGATTTTTTTGATATTAGTGGTAAATACTTAAACACATTAAATATTTCAGGTAAATATAAGTCAATAAAGTTATATAATAAAGGTAATTATGCTTGTATGGATTTAACTGACGTTTTAAGATTTGTAAAAATAAGATAGAAGTAAAGGAATGATTTTGACTATGTCATTTACATCTGAAATTAAAGAAGAATTAACCAAATTAAATAGTTTAAAAGATGAGAAAAAAGACTTTCTTAGGAGAGTCTTTTTATTAGATGGATATATTGCTAACCCTGAAAAAGAGTATCATCTTGAAATATTAACTGACGAGAAAAGTTTAGCGGATATTATTTGCGAAATATTAAAAGAATATAATATAAATGCAAAGGTTATTGAAAAGAAATATAAGTTTGCTACTTATGTTAAAGAGGCGGACAGTATAGCACTTTTCTTAAATATAATTGGTGCTCACAATTCGTTATTTAAGTTTGAGGATGCCAAAGTAGTTCATGAAATGAATAATCAGATTAATAGAGTGGTTAATTGTGAAACTGCTAACTTATCTAAAATAGTAAATACAGCTGTTAGGCAGGTTGAAGCTATAAAGAAAATAAAAAATAAACTTGGTTTTAATAATTTGCCGGATAATTTAAAAGAAATTGCCGAAGTACGTTTGAAAAATCCGGAAGTTAGTTTGATGGAACTGGGTAAATTGTTAAATCCTCCACTAGGAAAATCCGGGGTTAATCATAGGCTAAAGAAACTTGAGGAAATTGCTGAGAGTTTATGAAGGATTTACCCCAATTATATGTAAAAATCTTATTTTTTCGAATGAATAGGTGTTAAGATTTCTCATATAGGCATCGAAATCGTGCGAGGCAACGAAAATATTATCTTTGGTTATGGCATTTACAAATAACGAGTGATAAAACCTTTCTGAGTTTCCTAGTTGAATTATATCTGCAACTTGTATTTCGTTTTTTGGTACTTCTGTTGCAAATGGACCGGGACCGGTATTATTAACTAAAAAGTTATATAGATATTGTACTCCTGTCCAAGAGGGGCTACGTTGAGTTGAGTTTATGTAGTACCAACCAAATGTAGGTGTGAAATTCATAACTTTACTTCCGGCATAGATACATTGAGACACAAAACTTGTACAGTCTCCACCTACTTTATCGAAAGCATAGTAAGCCGGATTTCTTGAGTATGCCCACTTTTTTGCGTAGGCGAGTGCATCTTTACGAATATATTCTTTCATAGTTATTTCTCCTTTGAAATATTTTAGAATATACTATGAAATAATATTTTAGAATGTTAAGGAGGTTCTTTTAATTGGATAAAAAAAGATTAATAATTCCAATAATATTTTTAATTATATGTATAGCAATTGTTTCAGTATTTTCATATAAAAAGGAAGTGTATGAAAAATCTCCAACTTTAAGTGTTTTAATGATGCATGTTGTGTGCGATGAAATGCCGGAAGATAGGTCTTTATCCGGACTATATATAACAACAGATATGCTAGATAGATATTTGAAGTATTTTAAAGAACGCGATTATAATGTTGTGACATTGGATGAGGCTTATAATATTTTTAAAAATGATATTCCTGTTGAAAATAATAAGTTGTTGGTTTATACATTTGATGATGGATATATGGATAACTACACAAAAGGTTTTGATATTTTAAAAAAGTATAATGCAAAGTTTAATTTAAATATTATTGCTAGATATACTGATGAACAGTATCCTAATTATTTAACTTGGGAACAGGTAGAAAAGATGAATGAGTCTGGTTTAATGGAGCTCGGAAATCATACTTACGATTCACACATATATACCGAGGATTATAAAGGGGACAGTGTTCCGATTTTGAAGGCGCTTTTACCCGGAGAGAGTAAAGTGGAGCGGGAAGTAAGAATATTATCTGATTTAAAAAAGGCTGATGAATATATCAGCCAAAGAGGAAACAATGGTAAAAAGATTAATGTGATGGCATATCCTTATGGAGTACCGCCAAAAGATATGCAAGGTAAAATCGCGGACACATTAAATTATTATATAGAACTTATGGTGACACCTGGAGTAAATAGAAGTGTTAATGATTTTGACGGACTTCACAGGTTTGTCGTGGATGGGTTCGAGACTCCTGAAAAATTAGAACAAAGAATGGAATTCTATAAGGGACTTAATTTCCTTAATAAGAAAAGCACTTCTTTGCGTGAATTAGTTAAATCGTTAATTTATTTTAATTTTTAATTCTTGACCTATCTGGATATTAGAGCTAATTTGATTTAGCTCTTTTATTTCGCTAATTTTACTTCTTATATCTATATTATCATAGTTATATTTTTTAGCTATATTCCATAAAGTATCACCTTTAGCAATTACAATTGTGTCATACTCCGGCATATTATTTCCGGAAGCGGAGTCATGAAAAATTAGCAAAAAAGCAAATGACGTTGCTAATACAAAAACGACAGCTAAAAATAGTCTTAATGGATTTTTTAGATAAATTCTTTTTTTCATATGTATCTCTCCTTTGCGAACGATTGTTCTAAATATATATTATACGAACATCGATTCGATGTCAAGAGAAAAACGAAAAAATATTCGAAAAAGAAAATCTGCCCGGATAAATCCGAGCAGATAATATAGTTTTTTAGCGGAATGCCTTAAATCGCAGGTACTTCGTGTGATTTTGTCTAAATCTTTTATCAACAGTCATTTTTCTTTCATATTGTCTATTTAAACTTCCGTTTTTCAAACGCCTAAAATGGTTCTTCCTGTTTGAACAGCAAGGGTGGTTGTAATACCGAGGGGGAAGTGCAACCATAAAGTAGATGCAAAGGACGAAGATGGGTGTTGAGTGGGCTGTAGAAGATGCCATTTGTTTTTCCTCCTTAAAATAGAAAAAGAGTAATCATTGTATTATTATCGCACCCCTAATATATCATATATTTATTTTTTTGTAAATAAAAATAAAAAAACTGTTAAGTTTATAAATTTAAAGCCGATAAGTGTAGAGTAAGAAGGATGTATAAAATTCGGAAGGTGGTGATAGGTATGGATGCCGCCTTGGTTACAAGGATGTTTAATGTTGGGTACAGTGTTAAGAGTGAACCTCCCAAGGACGTTTTAGTAAAAAAGGATTCTGATTTTAAAGATGTATTATCTAAGAATATGAAAGATGTAAAAAGTGAAGATAATAAAGTAAATAAGGATGTTAAAAAAGAAGATACTGAAAAAATAAAGACGGATGAAAACAAGGATATTGATAAGAAAGACGTAAAGAGAAAAGATAAAAAGGATGATAAAAAAGTTAAAGACAGTGAAGATAACGAGACGGAAAAAATTAATGGATTGATAGAACAAAGATTAGAGAATGTTAAAAATGAACAGGATTTGGATATTAAGGTTGAGGAAGTTGAAAAGATAGATATTGAAATTAAGGACGTAGATTTACAGGAAGATGAAAATATAGGATTTGGAGAAAATATTGACGAAGTTGGCCCACAAAGCGTGGAAACGGAGAAAATAACGTTAAATGAATTTGAGAAGTTGGAAAGTAAGTTGGATTCTTTGTCGGAAAGGTTAGGGAGAACCAATGAGGATATTAATAATAAATTAAAGACAGATGAAGCGGGAGAAGAAGAGCCTACTGAAGAGGAAAACGAGGAAGATGCTTTTTCGTCTGTTAATATTAATGAGGATGTTAACTATGCAAATAGCAAGGACGTAGAAGACAAGACTGTTAAAAATAAGGAAAGCAAGATTAAAATAACGGATTTTAGAGGAAGTAAGACGTTTAATGATGAGTTTAAAATGACAGAAATGGATGTTAAAAATGAAAATATAGAAATTCCAAAGTTTGATATAACGGGTACAAATAATGTAATAATGAGTAAGGCTGATAAATTACAAGAGCAAATTGACGTTTTAAAGCAAATTACCGAGAAGGTTGACGTTAATATTCTTGAAGATAAGTCAGAGATGCTTATTAAACTTAAACCTGATAATTTAGGAAAAGTTACGATGCAAATTTCAGTGGAAAATGGAAATATATCCGCTAAATTTTTAGCTGAGAGTCAAAAGGTTAAAGAGATTTTAGAATCTAATATGCAAGAACTAAAAGATCAATTGGCTAAGCAAGGAATGGCTGTTCAAGAAATGAGCGTTTCTGTTGGAAATGATAATAGGGAACGTCAAATGTTTGAAGGAAGAAATTTCGGCACATTTAATAGACACAGCCGAATTAATAGAATTGAGAACAATTCGTATTCTATTAATGGGGAAGTATATGATGATGCAAATGACGAAAATTTAGCACATTATTGGCCAGATAGTACTGTTAGTTTTTCGGCATAGGCTTTAGATAGGAGGACGTGTAATATGGCGGTTGATGGTGTTAGCAGTAATTTTGATGTAACTCCAAGTGAATATACTGAAGGGAAAGCTAAAGTTAGTAGCTTGGGAAAAGATGAGTTTTTAAATTTATTAGTTACTCAGCTACAATATCAAGACCCCTTAGACCCTTCCAATGATACTGAATTTATAGCACAAATGGCTCAGTTTTCATCTCTAGAACAAATGCAGAATTTGAATAATACATTTTCTAATTTTATGTCATATTCATTAGTTGGAAAGTATGCGACTGCTGAATATGGTACTGGTTCAATTGATGGGTACATAGAGAGTGTTGTAAATGCCGGTGATACCATATATGCGGTTATAGATGGTACAAGCGTAAATATTAAAGATATATATAAAGTTACAGATGTTGCTGAAGAATTACAAGTGTTAGTTAATATATTAAACGAATTAATAAAGGGAAATAAAGGTACAGAAGGAAACGGAGAAACAGGAGATAAAACAGAAGATACAGAAAACAAAACAGATAATATTGAAAATAAGACTGAAGACGTGACGACAGAATAGAGTAAAACAAACTATGGGGTGGATTTGATGATAATAAATAATAGAATAATTCCTGGAGTTGGCGGTATAGGGAATATCACTTCAGGTAGTCAACCAGCTCACAATGTTACAAAACCTAACTCTAATTTTGAAGATATTTTTGCCAAAAAACTTTTTGAAAATAAGGAAGTTAAGTTTTCAAAACACGCAGAGAGCAGGTTGCAAACGAGAAATATTAATCTTACCGAAGAACAAAAGGGTAAGTTGAATGACGCTATTAATAAAGCAGGAGAAAAGAATGTTAAAGATTCATTAATTATGTTGGACGACATTGCTTTCGTAGTTAATGTGAAAGATAAAAATGTTGTTACGGTTATGAATAAGGACGAAATGAAAAATAATGTTTTCACAAATATTGATGGGGCAGTGATAGCATAGGACGGTTATTTTTTGCACCTCTTTAAGGAGGAATTTTACAGATGATAAGATCAATGATGTCTGGTATTTCAGGACTTAGAAATCACCAAACTGCAATGGATGTTATAGGAAATAATATTTCAAATGTAAACACAGTTGGGTTTAAAGCTTCTAGAGTAACATTTAGCTCTGTGTTTTCCAGTACTGTTGCTAATGCTACAGCACCTAACAGTGATACAGGTACAGGTGGTACAAATCCTATGCAAATAGGCATGGGTGCTGCAATGGCTAGTATAGATATGCTTTATACCGGTGGTAACATTGAGAGAACAGATAATCCTCTTGATGTTTCAATTGACGGAAATGGTTTATTTATAGTTAAGTCGAGTGATGTTTCAAGTTATACATTCACAAGAGCAGGAGCATTTGGAATTGATAAACAAGGAAATTTAATAACATCTAGCGGCGCTTTGGTTTGTGGTTGGACAAAGAGAACGCAATCTGAAGATGCAATTGAAGCAGATGGATTTGATTCTACAATGGATGTTGAGCCAATAAATGTTTATATAGATAAATATAATGGCGATAAGAGAACAATTAAGCCACAACCAACAACTGATGTTGAATTTTCTGGCAACTTAAATGCAAATAGCAATAAGGATGATGTTGTAAATATACCAATGAGTTTGTATGACAACTACGGTTATGAAGTACAAGCAAATTTAAAATTAGTTAAAAAGGAAAATTTATCTTATTCTAATACAGTTATAAAGGGAGCAGGTAATCCGCTTATAAATGGATACCAAACTGGGGCTTACGTAAAGCCAGTAACTCAAACTAATACAATATATACAGAAGTTGTAAGTGGAGAATTCTATTCTATTCCTACAAGGTATCTAGGAAATACTGTTGAGGCGACTGGTGCTAATGGATTTACTCCAGGTACTATTGTGAATAGGAAATTTATCGTGCCTGAAGGTGTAAAATTAGCTGACGTAGTAGAAGAAGGAGCTGCAAATAACGGAACAGTTGGTGGATATGATGATGACGGAAAATATGTTGTTCCTAATGGTACAGGTAATATGATAATTGAAGCAACAGCAGCAAACGGTTTAACTCATGGACAGTTAGATGATGGAACTTATGTAATACCTTATGGGGTTACTACAATTGGGACTGCTGAATGTGGTATTGCACCTGGAAAATATGTTAAGGTTGAAACAGAAACAGAAATAGTAGGTTATACAGAGGTTTCATCTACTACAACAGGAGCATTAAAAGTTTTAGATGATGATACACAACTTTCTATAAATGCTTGGACATACGCTATTACCGTAAATGACGAGCCGGTAAAGGATGCTATGGGTAATCCGATAACCGGTGAGGTTGTATTTGGAAATGGTGAAAATGAAGCTGACGATTATGGTAAGGTAGTATCTTTAACTGATGGACTTGGAAATAGGGTTGGAGATTTTAAATTAGAACTTGATGTTAATTATGATAATAAACCTGACAATGTTGCAAAAGTTAACTTTGACTTCTCAGCAATAACTCAATATGCTGCAAAGAATTCGGCATCAGTTTATAAGTCAAATGGTTATCCAACAGGAAAATTACAAGAATATAGTATTGGTAATGATGGTGTTATTACTGGTATTTATTCAAACGGAAAGCAACAAGCATTAGGAATGATAGCACTTGCTAATTTCGACAATCCGGCAGGGTTAAAGAGTATAGGAGATAGTTCATATACGCAAACAGCTAACTCAGGAGACTTTAGAGCTACTGTTCCTGGAGCTGAAGCAGGTAGTTTAGCATCTAACACATTGGAAATGTCAAATGTAGACTTATCAACAGAGTTTACAAACATGATAGTTTTCCAAAGAGGATTCCAAGCTAATAGTAGAACAATAACTACTGCTGATGAAATGCTACAAGAATTAGTCAATTTGAAGAGATAAAATAAGTTATAAATGAGGGTGGGTATATCCCACCCTTTTAAACTAATCGAAAGGAACTTTATTATGAAAAAAATAATCATACCATTTTTGGTAGGTTCTTTATTACTTTCAAATTCTTTTGCGTATACTGATGAAAATTCGTATTTTTGGGCGAGAGACGCCGTCAACCGTTGGCAAACTAGAGGAATAATTTCTGGATATCCCGATGGTACATTTAGGGGAAATAGCTACATAACTAGAGCAGACCTAGTTATAATAGCGAACAAATTGAATAATTCTGTTAAAAAAAATAATAAAAGAGTTTCGACAGATATGTTTGAATACGATTACTTCTTTAATGATATCTGTACGGCTGTAAATAAAGGAATAATAAAGTTGGATGATGATGGTAGAATAAGACCACGGGAGTATGCAACTAGAGAAGATGCAATGGCGATTTTTGCAAAATTGTTTAATTTATCATATGGCAGCAACGCGTACGGGTATTTAACAGATAAATTTTCAGACGGAAAAGATGTAGATTATAATAATTCAAAGCTTGTAGCAGGATTTATTGATGCAGGATTTATTACAGGGTATGAGGATGGAACTCTAAGACCAAAGAATAATGTTACACGTGCTGAGATAATTGCGATGCTTGATAAGGTAATAAAGTGTGTATATAATAGTGGGAAATATAATGATGTTGTTATTGAAGGAAGTTTAATTATAAATGGAGAAGATGTAAAAATCAGAAATTCTGAAATAAAGGGCAGAATTTTCGTTATGGATGGCGTTGGAGAAATGAAGCCTATAATAAGTGATACTAATGTAGGTCAAGGTATTTCATCTAGAGTTGGAACTATTACCGTAGAGAAAACGGACGGATTAGCTACATTAACACAAACCGGTGATAACGACGACATTTATAATGAACAAGTATTAGGGTATATAAGATATGATGAAAAAAATTGGACTAATTCAGATGTTAGAGCCACTTTAAAGTTAGACGATAGTGATTATGAAATTGTAAATAATAAAGGGAAAAAATATTATGATTTTACTAGAAACGGCGAGTTTATTTTTGAATGTGAGAAAGATGGGCATGTAAAGAAGTTTATAGCAGAGGTTAGTAATATAGATAAAGTTGTGCCGGTTATAAAAGCCGAAGTTACTGCATCACAAGTAACTATAACTGTAAGTGATGATGGCTTAAGTCCGATAGAAAGAATTGCTTACGAAAAAGGAAAGGTAGATGCTGACGAAGCAATTGAAGGAACTAAGATTGAAAATAATACATTCTCTGTGACGGAAATTGGTAATTATACAATTGCGGCAGAAGATGAGGCCGGAAATATAGGAAGATTAGTAGTGAAAGTAAAAGAATTATCTACCACGACAAAAGACGAAGATGGAGGTACTAATACCGACAAAGAGGATACGGAAAATAAAGATGGAAATACAAGTGGGAGCACCAACTAAAAGTACTTTAATTGATTGCTAATGTTTGTGGTTTTAGGTGTCGAAAAGGGTCGATAAATAAGGGAAAATAATAGTCCTTGATTTATTGACTTTTTTCTATTTAAATAGTTAAAATTAAGGTGAAAAATGTATTGCTTTTAATTTAAAATTAATATAAATTAAAAATGTAGTTAAATAAAGCGAAAATTTTTTCGAAAAATATTGACAAACCGAAAAAATAAAAATATAATCTTTTTAGAACAAATGTTCAATACAAATGATTATTACTGACACGCGTCAGAACGGAGGATACTATGGCTAATAATACAGTTAATGAAGAAAGAAAAAAAGCATTAGAAGCCGCTATGGCTCAAATTGAAAAACAATTTGGAAAAGGTTCTGTAATGAAATTAGGGGAAGTTTCTGCTATGAACGTGGAAGCTATTCCTACCGGCTCACTTAGTTTAGATATTGCACTTGGTATAGGTGGTGTGCCTAGAGGAAGAGTAGTGGAAATCTTTGGACCTGAATCCTCTGGTAAAACTACTGTTGCTTTGCATGTAATTGCTGAAGCTCAAAAGATGGGCGGTGAAGCTGCGTTTATAGATGCTGAGCATGCGTTAGACCCTGTATACGCTAAGAAGTTAGGAGTTAATATAGATAATCTAATTGTTTCACAACCGGATACAGGTGAGCAAGCATTGGAAATTTGTGAAGCTTTAGTACGAAGTGGTGCAGTTGATGTTGTAGTTGTTGACTCTGTTGCTGCATTAGTGCCTAAGGCCGAAATAGATGGCGAAATGGGAGATGCTTTCGTTGGTCTTCAAGCTAGACTTATGTCTCAAGCTTTAAGAAAATTAACTGGTGTAATTAATAAGTCTAAAACTACTGTTATTTTTATTAACCAATTAAGAGAAAAAGTTGGTATTATGTTTGGAAATCCTGAAACTACACCTGGCGGTAGGGCCTTAAAATTCTACTCTTCAGTAAGATTAGATGTTAGAAAGGTTGAAACTTTAAAAAGAGCGGATCAAGTTATAGGAAACAGGACTAAAGTTAAAGTCGTTAAAAATAAAGTTGCTCCTCCTTTTAGAGAAGCTGAATTTGATATAATGTACGGAGAAGGAATATCTAAAGAGGGAAATATCTTAGATATTGCATCGAACTTAGATATTATAAATAAAAGTGGCGCTTGGTTCTCTTACGAAGGTCAAAGACTTGCCCAAGGTAGAGATAATGCTAAGCAATATTTAAAAGATAATCCTAAACTTATGGAAGAAATTGAAAAGAAAGTAAGAGCTAATTTTAATGAAGCTTTTGCAAGCAGTTTAGGGAACGAAATAGAGGAAAATAACGAAACAGAAGAATAGTATAAATACAGTGGTAGGTGGGGGAAACCCCACCTGCTTTCTTTTAGGAGGTAAATATGGAAAAGACACCTGAATATATAAATGCCAGGTCTAGAGCAATAAAGTACATAATGTATAGGCTGAGAACAAGTAAAGAAATTTATGATAAACTGCTAGAACTCGGATTTAGCACTGAGATTATAAATCGAGTTATAGCTGATTTAGAACAGTTAGAATATATAAATGATGAAGAATATGCAAAAAAATTTATTGAAAGTAATAAAAAAAGTAAAAAAATTTCAAAAAGTATGATAAAATTAAAACTGAAAAATAAAGGTATTGATGGAGAAATTATAGAAAAATATCTTGAAATGTTGGGGTTTAGTGATTTTGACGCAATAGAGAACTTCCTTGTAAAGAAGAAATTTAGTAACGACTTATCTTTTGAGGAAAAAAACAAAATAATTGCATATTGTGTGCGGAAAGGTTTTTCCCTAGAAGAAGTATTAAAAGTGGTTAAAGAATTTAAGTGAGGTAATAATGATGCTTTATTATGAAAGATATTTAGAGGCAGTAAGTTATATTAATGCAAGGATAAGAGAACCTATCCCTGAAACGGCGATAATACTTGGCTCTGGTCTAAGTAGTATAGTTGAAAAAATGGATGATAAGAAAGTAATCCCTTTTAGTGAGATACCGCATTTTCCGGTAACTACTGTTAAGGAACATGCCGGGGAGCTAGTATATGGACATATAAATTATGCACCTGTCCTTGTTATGAATGGAAGAGCACACTATTACGAAGGGTATGATATGGAACAAATAACATTCCCGATAAGAGTGTTTTATAAATTAGGAGTTAAAAATTTAATACTTACCAATTCGGCTGGTGGCATTAATTTAAATTATGTGCCGGGTGATTTTATGATTATAAATGATCATATAAACTTGTCAGGTGTTTCGCCACTAAGAGGTAAGAATTATGATGAGTTTGGACCTAGATTTCCGGATATGACTAATGTTTATGATAAGAAATTGATAAATTTGATGTATGATATTGCACGTGAGATAGCTTTACCTATTAATGAGGGGGTTTATGCCTATCTGCAAGGGCCGAATTATGAGACACCGGCTGAAATTAAAATGCTCAGAACGTTAGGGGCTGATGCTGTCGGGATGTCTACTGTTCCGGAAGCTATTATAGCTCGCCATTGTGGACTTAGGGTTTTGGCGTTATCTTGTATAACTAATATGGCAGCGGGCATATCAAATTATGAGCTTTCTCATGAAGAAGTAAAAGAAAATGCCCAAAAAGTTAGAGAACAATTTTTTATGGTTATTCAAAAATTAACAGCATCACTTTATATAAAGAACTCAAATCATATGCGTGAATTAGGGGAATAAAATGAATACTTTGTTAGATTTAAATTCAGAGACTAATAAGTACAAGATTAAGATTGAAAATTTCGAAGGACCTCTTGACTTGTTGTGTCATTTGATAGAAAAAAATAAAATGAATATATATGATATTTCAATAAGCGAAATTACAGACCAGTATGTAGCGTATATTAATTCTATGCAAGAAATGAGTTTGGAGGTAACCGGAGATTTCTTGATTATGGCATCTAATTTGTTATATATGAAGTCTAAAATTTTACTTCCGGTAGAAAAAGACGAAGATGAAGAATCTGAAGAGGATATGAAGGAAGAACTTATTTCGAGAATTATTGAATACAAAAAGATAAAGGAGGCTACTGAAGCCCTAAAACTTAATAATGAAAAGTTTTCGTTACTTCATTACAAGTTACCGGAAAAAATTACTTTTGATAAAGTACGCCCAAAACTGGAAAAGGAATATCCAAATGACTTATTACCTAATGTATTTATGAAAATTGCAACTGACAATATGAATAAAATAAACCATAGAGCAAGTGACGTAAACCGACTTATAGAAAGCGAAAAGGTGACTGTAAAGAGTAAAATAAAAGATATATTAAGGGGAATATTAAAAAATGGTAAGGTAGTTTTTAATAAAATGTTTAATGTAGAGAAAAAGAGTAAGATTGAAGTTATAACTGCATTTATGGCGATGCTTGAACTAAATAGGGCGTCTAGAATAAGCATAGAACAAGAATATAATTTCGGGGACATTAGTCTCAAAAAAATAAAGGAACAGGAATGATAATAATGTATTTAGATGAAAAGGAATCAATAATAGAAGCAATGTTGTTTGCATCCGGTAATGCGGTTAAAATTGAAGATATGGCGGAAATATTAAATGTAGATGGAAAAACGATTAAAGAATTAATAAAAAGTATAAATGTAAGGTTTGATGAAGAAAATAGACCGGTTACTATAAGAGAGATTGATAAAGGCTTCCAAATGTGCACAAAGCCACAATATCATCAATATATAAGAAAACTTCAAGAACAAAAGCCTAAGAAGAATCTTTCTCAGTCGGCTATGGAAACTTTGGCGATTATAGCATATAAGCAGCCTGTTACTAGAATAGAAATTGAAAAAATAAGAGGTGTGAATTCAGACCATGCGGTATCTACATTGGCTGAATTTGGTTTGATAGAAGATATAGGTAGGGCAGATTTGCCGGGAAGACCGCTTCTATATTCTACAACTGAGGAGTTTTTAAGAAAGTTTGGATATTCAAGCCTAGAGGACTTACCTCCACTTGCTAATTTTGAAATTCCAAACGAAGAAGAAGTACAAAAAACCCTATAAAGAAAAAAAGAAAGATTACCGATATTTAGCATAGTAGAGGAGAGAAGAAGTATGGCGATATTTCTTACTGTGTTGGTAGTTTTATTAATAATTATTCTGCTTTTTGTTTTAACGACTATAAGAGCATATGTAGAATTTGACAATGTATCTGATTGCAATAGAGTAAAAGTTAAAATATACGCATTTTCTTTTATACCGGTTTTTGTGTTGAAAAAAGATATAAAAGGTGAAGGTAAAAAGCAGAGTATAAAAGAGAAAATTGATATGGTGGTTAATTACTTAATAAAGAGTAAGGCTGACCCTATTGAGTATGCCAAAAAGGAAGTAAATAAATCAGATAAAATTCCAAACGCTATTAAGAGGTTTGATTTTAGTAAAGTTTATTTGGAAAATGCTAATTTAAATCTTTGCTTAGATTTTAATAATGCGGCGTTGTCTGCAATAGGCTCAGGAGCTATAAATGCAATAATAAGTATGGTGCTTGGAAAATATAAGGACAACATTGATGGACCTGTGAATTATAAGATTTTCCCAGGATATAGTGGAAATGGTGTTAAACTTGAAGCTTCTGTTAAAATTAGAATAAAAGCGAAATATGTTGTTAAACTATTGATAGCATATATAAAAGAGGGAGGAAAGTAAAATGAATAATGAACATCCGATAGATAGCTTAATGGCTGCGTCTATGAGTAATATTAAAGAAATGGTTGATGTAAATACGATTGTTGGAAATCCTGTTACTATTCCCGGTGGTACTACAATTATTCCTATTTCTAAAGTCTCATTTGGATTTGCTGCCGGTGGAAGTGAGTTTGGAAATGCGACAGAAAAGCAATTGCCTTTCGGAGGAGGTAGTGGAGCGGGCGTAACTATACATCCTGTTGGATTTTTAGTTGCTTCAAGTGACCAAGTTAAGTTCATTCCTGCTGATCAGCCTTCTGTTACGGACAAGCTAGTTGACTATATACCTGAGTTATTAAATAAGCTTCAGGAGTTAATATCTAAAGACGATGAAAAAAATAAAAATGAAAAGAAGTATGAAGGCAAAAACGGAGCAGTTTATGTTTCGGAAGATATAGAGGATTAGTATGATATATGGCTTATAAGGAACGATAAATGTCGCTCCTTTTTCTTTTAGGGGGTTATAAAATGTAGTCTATATGGAAGTATTTAATTATTCGGCATATAGATAGTCAATTAGAAAAGTAACGATTTTCCAACAAATATTTTCTAAAATTACTTGCAAATGTTAGTATAAAAAAGTAGAATATATATTGAAAGGATGGGATAACTATGCTTGCTACACAAGATAAAACTTTAGAAAATACAGTAGAGGAAAATGTTCTCACATTTTATGAGAAAATTAAGATAAAGAATAATTTAGAATCATTGTTTAGTCACTATTCGGGTTCATATGTATTTATAGAGGTTAATCCTTGGAAGGAAGAGTACATAATTCGTGGAAAGTTTCATGTTAAGTTTGGTATATTTGCTAAGTTTGAAATTACATTTGATGGAATTGAAAAATTGCGTAAATATTCTGAGTTTATAGAATCTTTGGCGTTCCTAAAAAATGCTTGTGATGAATTAATAACACCTATCTTGGATGATAAAAATAATCTTACATTCTTATTTGGTAATGAGTATGTTACTGAAGAAAATATAATGAGTATTTTAGAGAATGTAAAAGAGAATAAAGAGGCTGAATTAAAAGTTGTTAATTCTGAAATTGCTTCATTATATGAAAATATTGAAGAAGTGGATAACAAGATTAAAGATAGGAAAACACAAATTAAAAATATGGAAAGTAAGATTCGTGAAGTTAAGGATGCTACTTCTAATATTTTTACTGCTATGCGTTATTTAACTATTACTCATGAAAATTCTATTGTTAATAGAATTAAGAGAGTATTTAGAAAAGACCAGTTAAAATTAAATGCATAGGAGGATTTTGAGATGAAAAACAAGCGTAATGAAATATATGAATTGAAAGAAAACATATATTCAGCTAATATAGAAAAGAGTAAGTTAAATGAGAAACTTTTCTCATTAAACGAAATGGCTAAAAAGGTTGAAGATGGCTATAATTCATATAAAGAAGTTAGTGATAGAGTTGATAAAATAAAGAGTATAAAAGATGTAATGAGTTTTAAGAATGTTGTACTTAAGAGCAAGATTCCTGTAAAACGTGCAAGTTCAACTAAAAATGTAGTTTATAAATCTACTGAAAGCGCTCCTACTCCTGAGTTTGTGGCTTCGACTGAATTAAAAGATTCTTTTAATAAATTACATTATAATGATAAGATGACATTAGAAGATAGTAAAGTTTATACGCAAACTGATTGTAAAGAAATACTTGGAAAAAACACATCTAATTCTGCAATTACTTTATATGCAGCATTAAATGATACTAATAAATATGAACTTCAAACAAAGTTTTGCGAAACTATGATTGTTGGATATCCTAGTATTGAAAAGCTTAGAGAGAAAATTTCTCCTGAAAGCGACTTGCTTGTAATAGAGCTTACTAAAAATTCACATTACATACCTGTTATGACGTCTAATGGTGAATTTTGCGCGTTAATCGGTGGAGATATGGATATTATGTATAAAGAGAAGATAAATACCGGCAAGGAAAGTATAGATGTTTGGTATGCGAAGAGAAAGGGTTAAAGTTAATCCCTCAGTTTAAGACTGAGGGATTCTTTTGTCTAAAGGGAAAGGAATAAAGTATATGAAAAAAGTTGCATTTTATACCTTGGGTTGTAAGGTTAATCAGTATGAAACAGATTCTATGAAAGC
>CAKSUD010000009.1 GCA_934500865.1 uncultured Clostridia bacterium
TTTTGATTTATCAGATGGGTCATTAAAAAGAGTTCTAGATAATAATGAAGAAGTAAGAAAAACCATTGCAAAGAGAGTATTTGGGGATTATAAAAATAACGAAACCGATTTTGACAAGATGCTAGAAAGAGCAATTAGACGTGGCGGAAAATATTTAGAAGAACTAAAAAAATTAAAAGACAATCCTGGGAAGGAAAATAAGGAAAAAACATTAAAAATATTAGATGAAGTAAAGGAAGAAGAAATTGACGCGTATATTGGTCAAATAAAGGATTTTATAAGATTAAAACCAGAGGATCAAAGAACGAGAATGATAAATCTCATTGTAGATGGCGTAAAAAGAACAGGAGAAAAAATTGATGTAACTCCAACAGAAAATTATAGCGAGAAGTTTCCTAATGGACAATTGCAAGTAACACCAAATGCTGAAGCGATTTTGGCAGGCCTTAGAGGACTTCTTATTGGAATGGAGAATGAAAGAAAGTTAGGAAAAATGGGATGTGAATTAGATTCGTTAGTTGAAACTTGCGCAAGATATGTATATAAAAACAAAGAAGAATTTGAGCACAAATGGCCATTTAGAAATTGGCAAAAGGATGAAAATGGTAAAAAAACAGATTGGAAAGAACAAGTTACTTATGGTATAGCTCAAATGACAGATAGAAAGTTTAAAGAGTTTTGCCAAAGACTTATTAAAAGAGAAGATGCAAAAGAAATATTTAGTAAAGTTAAATATAGAGATCCGAGAGATACAATATATATGAAAAAACATAAGGGTGAAAAACTTCCATATAGTATATATGATTTTAGTACAAACGAAAGTATCGCAAGCGCTTTTGAAGTGGATGTAAATAGGAAATATCAAGAACCTATATATGTCCAAGAGGAAAACAAGAGAAAAGATAGAAGAAGTGGCGGATTGGAAAAATAGGTTAAAATAAAGACAGAGGCTTAAGCCTCTGTTTTTTGTACTCCTAAATTGCCTTCTGACCAATGTTTTCTACATAATCCTATGTACTTATCATTTGCACCTAATACTACTTGAGCACCAGTTTTTACAACTTCTCCATTTTTATTAAATCTAGCATTGTAAGTAGCTTTTTTCCCACACCAACAAATAGTTTTTATTTCTTCAATTGTATCAGCTGCTGCGAGTAAGGCGGCACTTCCTTCGAATAAATTGCCTTTAAAATCTGCTCTTAATCCATAACAAACAACAGGAATATTTAAATCATCTACTAGATGAATAATAAAATTTACTTGTTCTTTAGTTAAGAATTGAGCCTCATCTACAATTAAGCAAGAATATCCTTTGACTGTGTCTTCAGTGATTTCATCAAAAATTACACAAGGAGAAGAAAGTCCACAACGTGATTTTATAACTTTTTCTCCATCTCTGGTATCAATAGCAGGTTTTGCAATCAAAACCTTTTGGCCACGCTCTTCGTAATTGTATTTTACCATTAATGCATTTGCTGTTTTACTTGAACCCATTGCTCCATATCTAAAATATAATTTTGCCATATCATATCACTCCCCAAAAAGTGTATCATAAATTTTCTAAAGAATGAATAGAACAAAAGAAAAAAGACAAATCTTTTTAGATTTGTCTTTTTGGCGGAGAAGGCGGGATTCGAACCCGCGCTGCCCTTGCGAACACTAACAGTTTAGCAAACTGTCCCCTTCAACCTACTTGGGTACTTCTCCAAACTGAAAATTAAAAGCTGGATATTTCCAACTTTATAAAATGGCGGAGAGGGTGAGATTCGAACTCACGGCTCTTACGAGTCACTAGTTTTCAAGACTAGCTCCTTAAACCGCTCGGACACCTCTCCATATATTCGAACCTTTCTTAATATAACACGAATTAACATACTTGTCAAGCACGAAAAAAATATTTTTTATTGGAAAATTTTGAAAAAACTATTGACAGTATATTACATATATTGTAAATTAATATCAGATTTACAATATATTACATTGGAGGCAAGAAATGAGAAAAATTCTGTCGGCAGTTGGAAGTGATGTTATTAGAGATCTTTTGAGTGAATATGGGGTGATGGCTGATATTCCGTATCAAGAGGGAGTAATAGAAGCGATAAAAAGAGATTTCATAGATGTTTTAATTGTTTATGCTAATTTAGAAGGCGATATGGACAAGTATATGTTTATAGAAAAAATAAGAGAAATAGATTCCAAAATTGAAATATTTGTAATTATTGATGAAGAGGATGACAATTATAAAAATTATTTATTTAGAAAAGGAATATTTAATATTTTTGTTAATGAAAAAACATCAAAAGAGGAATTGATAAATGCCATAAATAATGATAATGCAAATAAGCCACATAAATTCGATTTAAGGCAAAAAAAATCATACCACAGCAAACTAATCGAAAATAAAAAAAGAATTGAAAATAGGCCTAATTTGATGCCACGTTTTCAAAGGCAACAAATAGTAAGTTTTACTGGAATGGGTTCTACCGGAAAAACTACTATTGCTACACAGCTTGGAATATTAATTGCTAAAAATTCGAGAGCTAAAGTTTTACTTATAGACTTTGACACTATAAATTCTGGAATGAATCAATTTCTAGGTGTGAAAAGAGCACCGCAAAATCCTGAATATATATTGCCACCGGATAAAAATTCCGGAATAAATTATATGATAGATGCGATTGATAAAAGAACTTTTGATTCGAATTTGTTTGAAAAGTATGTCCAAAAAACAAAATATTTTTCAAATTTAGATGTATTAACCGGAAATAAATCTCTGTTTGTATGTGAAAAAGTATTAAATACAGAGTATTATACGCGAATATTAGAAAAGGCCAAAGAACTTTATGACTTCATAATTATAGATACATCTTCGAATGTGTTTGTAGATGCTACTCAATTTTCTTTATTAAATTCAAATGTAATTTTTTATGTAACAGAGGCAACTAATATCTCTTTTGAAAGGACATTCAGAGCTCTAAAGGAAGTCTTTCCGGTATGGGGTATTAATAATAGCAAAATAAAATTAATAATAAACAAATATCATAAAAATTCACCTTCAAAACTGGTAATAAATGAGATGATGAAAGACATCCCAATCGCGGGATACATAAGCTTTTCAGGGGAATATGATGAATGCTTAAATAGTGGGAAACCATATGTGTTAAATAATGAGACAGAGTATGTTGAATTACTTGAACAACTAAATATTATTGCTAAGGAAAATCCTATAAAAAAGCTCAAAAGTAAGTGCTTAAGCTACTTTTTTAGAATGGAGGGTGAAGAAAAATGTTAATAGATCCATATAAATCTGTAAATAAAAACGTAAGGGTGGAAAAAATGATTACAAGAACAGATAAAATTGTAAACGAAGTAATAGATTTCTTAATCGAAAACTATTCTGAAATACTGGGTACATCTGCGTTTGACACGAAAAATAGAATTTCTGCCGAAAAAATTATAAGGGAGAAATTGATAAAAGATTATAACTATGGAAATTATGATACTGAGGAATTGGTGAAAAATATTTTAGATAGAATATTCGGTTACCATATACTCCAAAAGTATATTGAGGATACATCCGTAAGCGATATTAGAGCTATAAAGTGGAATAGTATATATGTTATGCGAGATGGAAAGTGGACAAAAGTAGAAGACACTTTTTCAAATGAGGCGGAATTTTATAATTTTGTTAGATATTGCATACTCAAAAATAACGGCAAAATTACCCATGAACAGCCAATCGCAGTGGTTTCTGACAAAAATAATCATCTGAGAATTGAGGCTGGAATTTCGCCTGTGAATATTGTTTCTCCAAGTTTAGTAATAAGAATACATAGACCGGAAAAACGATTAGGGCTTAGTGAGTTGTGCCTTGATAAGGGAATGATGAATGTAGAAATGAGAGATTTCTTAAAGAAAGCTGTAATTGCAGGTTGTAACATTATTATTGCCGGAAAAGGTGGTTCTGGGAAAACTACTCTACTAAGAGCTTGCATTGATGAAATCCCGGATACTGTTTCTATAACTTCAAATGAAGAAACTGCTGAATTATACAGTAGTCATGGAAATATTATACAAAGGGAAATAGTAAAAAATCGTTTAACCGGAAATATACTTCTAGAGGATTTAACTAAGCATTCTTTAGTAATGAGTAATGATGCCATTGTAATAGGCGAATTAAAAGGAGCGGAAGCAATGGCCTTCTTTGACGGCATAAGTACAGGGCATATAGGTTATGCTACTGTTCACTCAGAAAGTGCGGAATTAGTGCTAGACAGGTTAGTTACACTAATGAAAAGAGATAGCCTCGCTCAGCAATATACAGATAAGTATCTAAAGGATATACTGGCTCAATCAATAGATTTAATAATATATATGAAAAATTTTAAGGTGTATGAAATTTGTCAGATAGATTTTTCATATGAAAAAGGGATTAGATATAGAAAATTGTTTGAGTATAGGTATAAGGAATTAGAAAATGGTGAAATTAGCGAGGATTTTGAGAAAATTAAAGAAGTGGATGGAAAAGTAAGAAGAAAAATAAGAGTAATTTTGGAGAATTAATATGATATTTTTAATAACATTTATTAAATTTCTTATAGTATTTTCTGCTGCATTTTGCATTGTGAATAATTTTGAAAGCAAGGATACATCAGTGTTACACACGAATTGGCATAAAAAAGTGAATCATTTTTCTATGCAGAAAATGTCTGGGCTAGAAAAGTATTTTAAGAAAATTTCAATACCATTTAATGAGATAACATTGGGAATTGTCTTTGGAATTGGAATGGGTGCATTTTTGCTTGTATTACTTATTAGTAACTATCTTTTTGATAACTTGATAGTTAGGTACATAATATCGCTTCCTTTTCTTGCATCTGGGATTGTTGCATTAGAAATAATTGCGGAAAAAAAGCAAGAAAAGTTAGAAGATGGACTTAGTGATTTTTTTATTCAATTAAAGTCTGCACTAAAGGTAAATACGGAAATAATAGAAGCTTTGAGGAAAATACAAAATAACATACTTGAGCCATTTTCAACATATACAAAGCAAATGTTAAATGAAATTAATGCCGGTAAGTTACCTGAAGAAGCTTTAGAAAGCTTTGCCAGTAAGATAGGTATTGAAAAATTCTCTTTTTATATAAATAACGTTAGGTATTGTCACATATATGGAGGGAATATATATCTTCTTACCCAAAAGACACAAGAAGTCATAAATGAAGCAATAAAGCAGAAAAAGAAAAGGAAAACGGAAACAAAGGCTGCTTGCACAGTTCTCTATATACTTATAATAATAGATTTCTATATGTATTTTTCGTTTATAGCATCAAACCAGTATTACTTGCACTTAATGAATGAAACATTTATAGGACAAGCAATAGTAAATATAAATTTTATATGCGTTTGGATAATGATATGGTTATCTAAAGCAATTAAAAAATTGGATTATTAGGAGATAACAATGATTTTATTACTAAAAATTATGCTTATAGTTTGCTTAATAATAGTGAGTTTACGAACTACAGCCATTATAGTAGCTAATAAAATAAAGCAGAGAATTTGTAATGACGAAATTAAATCAAAAGTAAAATTTAATTTCAAAAATAGTTATATACTCAGAAGTATAATTGCATTTGTAATATGCATAATATCGTTAATCTGTGGAAATGGACTTATAAGAAGTTTAATTTGTGGAGTTATAACTTTTGTTTTAATTTTTGGTTATGAAAGAATTCAAAATAATTCTATAAAAAAGCAGGTATTACAAGACTTATTAAATGTAGTTGAGTGTTTAAGAGTACAAATATCATCAGGTATTTCACTAGATATTGCCCTTAGAAATATTCAAAATTTGTGTAAGAATAAATCATTTTCACAAGAACTGGCTAATTTATATTTAGAATACCAATTATCTAAGTTTACAGTCAATAATTCTGCAAAAGAACTACAGCATAAGTTTGACTATCCGGAAATAAGAATGTTTGTCTCTGCAATAAATCAGCAAACTCAGAGTACATCTGCACTTGAAGCATTTGACAACTTGATAGAAGTTTTAAAAGATAAATATATAGGATATATGGAAGATGTAACGAGGTCGAAATCAGTAATTATGATAATTGGTGTTTGTATAGTGGTGTTGAATTTAGCTGCTATGAGTGTATATCCGTTAATTATGGAGGCAAATGAAGCATTAAAGGTAATGCTTAAATAACGAAACATAATGGGACCGGCATATGTAAATAAATTTTAGGAGGAATTAAAATGAAAAACAATATAAAAAAATTAGTAAAAGAAAATAAAGGTGGCTCAGAAATAACACAATCTTTATTGTTAATTGGTGTTGCAATATCTTTGGTATTAACAGTATTTTTTCCTGGACTTAGGAAAGTTTTCAATGGTGTAACAGATAGCATGAACTCTTGGTTAAAGAGTTCTGCGCAGCAGATATTTGACGTTAGTGTTCCATCAAGTACAGAGGGGTAATTATGAAAAGGATAAATATAACTGTGATTTCAGTAATAATTGCTGCTTGCTTGTTTGTTATTTTAACAATACTTCAAAATAAGTTAGTAAATGATGAACCAACAGCAAAGGTATTAGTGTCAAATGTAGATGTAAAGCCGGATACAGAGCTTAAGCCTGAATGGTTTAGTGAGACTATTGTACCATTAAAATTAGCCATAAGTAATAGTGTGATAAGCTCAACAGAAGATATAAATGGAAAATACGCTAAAGAAATAATTAATAAAGGACAGATATTATTTAAACAAGATATAGGAAGCGAAGAAGAATTAAAAATAATAAATGCTCCTGAAGGTATAGAAAAAATAGCAATTGAAATAAAAAATCCCCAGAATGCAATAGCATATCAAGTAAAGCCGAAAGATAGAATACATCTGTATTTCAGCGGTAGATACGGTGCAATAAAAGAAAGTATAGCACAATTTGGATTAGAGAATGTAAGTAAAAACGATAATTCTATGTATACAACTTGTTTATTAAAGGATATCCCGATACTCGGAATATATGATGAAGCGGGAAAAAGCATAGAAAGCGATAAATTTACACGGCTTGATACTGTTGTTATAGGTGTAGATAGCCAAATGGCGAAAATCATAAATAATTTGCGAAATCAAGGAACTTTCGATTTAACAAAATAATGGAGGGAAAATGAAAAAGATAATTTTTATAATATGTATTATTGCTAATCTGTGCTGTTATTCATATGCATATACAGATATAGATTCAGCTCATTGGGCATATAGTTCAGTAAATAAACTGACTGAGCAAGGTATCTTAAGTGGATATCCTGATGGTAAGTTTAATCCAAATGATAAAATGACAATAGCTGAGTTCTTAGCTGTACTTATAAAGATAATGGCCTACAAAGCTGATGTATCCACGGATTCACCACATTGGGCACAAGGCTATATTGATTATGCAATAGAAAATAAGATTGTTAATATGGACGATTACGTAGCCTTTAATCCGGACGAGTATATAACGAGATTAGAAATATGCAAGATGATTATTAATAGTTTTGAAAGCACCAAGAATGCTTATGTGAGTACATTAGGCACAACTTTTTTAGACATATCATCACAAAATTATGAAGAGCAAAGAATTGCTAAAATATTAAAGGAAATAGGCATTTTATCGGGATATCCGGACGGAACAGTAGGGTTTGATAAGATGTCTACAAGAGCCGAGATAAGTTGCTTTATGAATTTAGTAAAAGAAAAAATAAACAAACTAAAGTACTATAGGTCCGATGTTACTTATGAAGATAATATAGCTAAATTTAATGTTAGAGATAAAGACATATTGCTTAGAAAATATGAATTTGCAAGTGATAACGAGTATTGTGATACGATTATAACTAACATACAGATGTTTGAATTTGATAGGGCTAATGAAACTAAATATAAAGAAACTTTTTCTAAGCTTTTTAATAGTGAACATCCATATGCAAAGTATCGTCAAAACTTTGGAGAAGGCAATTACGTTATAGCAATCGATTTAAAAACAATTAACAATACAGAAAAATATAAGGTATTAACGGGATATCAGTTTGTCAATTTGTTTTTTCAGGAAGAAGACATATATATAATTGATTCGTTTGATATTGATGAAATTATTGAACAATTAGGTTCAAACATATATATAGGGACAAACGTGTCACCGGCTGAGATTAAGGATACATCAGCATTCTACGTGTTAAATAAGCTTCCACGCGAGAAATTCTTAATAAGTAGACCGCTTACTACTTTATATGATGCAAATACATTAGAACAGATAGACGTTTCTTCATTTCATTCCGCAATAATTTATATAAAGGAGGAGTAAAATGAAAAGAATTGCTTTTTTTATGACTTTTATTCTGTTGTTACAAAATGTATCTAATGCATATGTTATACGGGATATTCAAGTAAGACAAGAAAAAATAATTCCGTTTAGCTTTATTTCAGACACAAGAAACTATGAGAATAGTATAAGTATAAAAGGGCTTAATAACGTGAAAATAGAAAAAATATCAGTCAATAATGGAGATGTAAAGGCAAATATAGAAGGAAACTATATAGATTTGGAATTTTATAATGGTCAAAAATCTAATAGCATTCAAACTGTTACAGAAATAGATGATTTAGAACTTGAAGAAATACCATTAGACAACGAAAATACGAGAGAAATAACTATTTCTCCAGATAAAAAGATAAAAGAAATTATGGGAGTGTCAGGTGATTTTGTAAGTGCAAAAATAGCGCCTAATGGTGATATATGTATAAAAGTAGATAAAGACGCCCAAGGTAAATATGGATATGATGAAACTAAAACAGAAAACTCTACTGTAAAGGTTGAAATAGGAAACGATAATAGAAGCCGAGAAATAGAAAGTAATTATATAGAATTACAGCATATTCCTATAGGAAATGTAAATGCTGTGAGTGGGGATACATCAGCATTGCAAGAAATAATAGTACGAGATAAAAAGCTAAAGGTTAGGTTTGATAATGGAGCACCAAAACTAAATGAAATAAAGCTAAATGATGGATATACATATTTTTGGATTGATAGAGATTCGGATGGAAGTTTTAGAAAATATAATCCAAATTCCATATATTCAACAGATAGAAATAAAATTACAGGAAAAGGCGAATATTTAGATAAGTCAGAGCAAGAAGAACTTGGGATGAATTTATGGCATAAGAATTGGCTAGATTACTGTGGTACTGAAATTAATGGGGTTAGATATATTTATGTCTTTGACAAATTAAAAGGCGTTCCGAGTAGTACAGAAGGAGAAATTTTAAATAAATCAAAATTAGAAGTAAAAGAACAGAACTTTAATACAGAGGTATATACAGTAGAATTTTCTGAAGATGGAGTTTTATATATACCTGAAGGCAAATTATATAGTATGGGTGAATTGGTAAAAGGAACTACCGGATGGGGAGAAGTATGTGAAAATAAAGCTTGGGAGAGTAAAGAAACATTTTTTAATAAGATTACTGGGAAAAACGAAACATATGTTAAACATTATAAATTTTACTATGGACCTAGCAATAAAAAAGCATTTGGAGGCTTTTTTTCCTATCCGTATAGTTGTACGCTAGAATATGAGCATTATAAACCTGTAATGCTTTACACGGGTAATATAACTTATTCGTATGAAACACAAAAAAATATAAAAGGTTATTTATATGATGGCTGGGTAAAAATATCATATACCGATGAAAAGACGGTAAAAGATTATCCTCCGACATCTCCTTATAATATTAGATATAACTCACAGGATAAATTAATACTTTGGGAAAATGGAAGTGATGATTATACTCCTAAAGATAAATTAATCTACGAAATACAGATGTATAGCGACTCCTGGGGTGACGGAATTAAGAGTAAACCGGGAGAAACAAAGCTATTATATGAGTTAAATAGTGAATATACAGATATAAGAATAAGAACAATAGATGAAGTTAATCAGGTATCAGATTGGGCGAATTTATCTGATAGTATAATAGAGCTTAGCGGTAATGTTAAGCCTAACGTGATAAAATCAGGCGAAAAAGTAGATATATATGCACAAACCAAGTCGCTATCTAAGATAGATAGAGTTATCGCAAAATGTGATGAATTGGGGATTAATTGCGAATTGAGTAAAATTAAGGAGAAATTGCCGGATTATTATGAGATTTCATTTGAGGTAATGGCGGACTTTTTGGAAGAAGATGAATATGTATATTCTGATAATAGGCGGTATGTGAATAGCAAAAAAGGAAATGGTAAGGTATTAACATTTTATTCGGATGATAGAAGTAATGGCGATATGTTAGAAGTACTATTGCCGAAAGAAATTAATTTCTCTAAAAATGGAACAATAATATTTCCAAGCGGTAATTATTTAGAATCCCCACTAAATATATTTGTTTATAATAAAAAAAGACTATATTTACATATGCTTAATGAACTGGGAATAGTAAATAAAATAACAGGAAAAAAGGAAATGTTCTTTGGATTTTGTAATGATGTAAGAACATCTATTAAAAATCATAATAAAGTGGCAGAGTTTGTTCCTCAGATTATAGTAAATAATTTTGAGTATATAGATAATACTCCGTCATATACTCGAATAGATGTAGACAGGAAAGTTGCAGATAAGCCGATAGTAATTCGCTGGAACACAGATGCACACGGGATTACAGCTTTTGATGTTTCTATTGAAAATACTCTGATTTATAGCTATTCTGTTGAGTATAGCGTACTTGAGAAATATATAGAAAATATAGAGTATATAAAAAATCAAAAATATCTAAAAAGATATGTATTATCAACAATTGGCTATACTTATCCAAACAAGAGATTTGTCGCAAAGTGGGCAAAAATTGCATTGTCTGTTTTGCCTAGATATAATGTTCAAGAATTCCCGTGGCTTGGATACAAAGTAAATAAAAATGAATATGTGAGAGAGGAATATATAACAAATTATAATAATGACCCTAGAGTCAGAAATGTATATAGGTTGTTAATTTTAGATGAATATGCGTCTGATGTGGCGGTTAAAAAGTATTTAAAGCTAATAAAAAGCACTAATTTTCCAATAAAGCGAAAAGATGAAACTACTATATTTGGAAAAGACGTATTGGATTATAATTGCGAATTTGAAGCGATTGATATTAGTACTGACTCTAAAGCAGTTTCGGGGAAATATGAAATTGAATTGACGGCTACAGATATTGAAGGTAAAACTAATAAAATTATGCTACCGATCATAGTAAAAAACGATGAAAGCCAGATGCAGCCAGAAGAAGAGGAAAATAAAAACACAACGAAAATAAAGGAATTTCTAGTCGGTAGATTTTTTTATAAAGATGGACAGGGGTATTTGGAGGAGCTAAGTAAATCTAGAGATAATGTAACAGAAGGTTTTATCTGCGCTGGAGAAACATTAGGGTTAGATATGACTATAAAAGACGCAGAATTTATTGATGTTGAATTAGAAGGAGATTTATCTATAAAGACATTAGATTTTCTTACAAAGTATTTTTTAGTAGATAAGCCTGAGAAAGTCTATGAAAAGGTTTCTGCGGAGTATGAAAACTTTCCTAAAAGATTATATCCTATTGAAGTTGGAGCAGATGGGGAAAGTAAGTTTAGATATTTCTATACCATTCCATATAAAACAAAGCAAACATTACATTCTTGGAGCACACTTAAAAATGGTACATTAGAGCAGATTGATAAAAGTAAGTTACTTAGTAGGATATGTTCTCCATATAAGTTGAAAATAACTGTAAATGGTAAAGAAGAAATAGAAAAACAATTTGATGTTTTTGAAAGATGGGACACAGTACTAAATAGGGATATATCTTCATACCTTACTAATTACGGGGCAAAATGGCAAGTAAGGAGTAAAAAGCAATGAAAAACAATAAAGGCAGTGTCTTAGCGAGCTCTATAATGCTACTGGGCGGAATGGTATTAATACTAACAATACTTGGAATCGCTTTATTTGAACAAATTACGACTGGTATATTTCATGAAATAAAAAATGATCTATATATGATAAACAGAAATGTATTGTTATCAATAAGGAGAGAATATATGGGAGAAGATGTATATGATTTCTATGAAAAGGAAGTAGAAGATTTAGTAGAAAAAGAAATAAAAAAACTGTGGAACGCAGATGTATCCATAGATACAGAAAAAGGATTTGTTCAAAAAGCAGATGTATTAGAAGCAAAAATCATTAATAAAAAATCTGAATTGGAGATTAATACAGTATTAAAATTGCAGTTGAGAGCATTAGTATTTAAAGAATTTTTTAAGGATAACTTAGTTTTTACAGTTAGAGAAATTACAAAAATAAGAAAAATGGAGAGATAAATGATAAAAAGTAACAAAGGAAGTACGATATTAATTACACCTATTATTTGGGTAATAACTATATTTATTTTTATATTTTTTATAGTCTTTGGAATTAGGATAATGGAGCCGTTTATGATATATCAAAAAATGTCTTCTACGGCTCTAAAATATATTTTCGTTATGGAAGAGTTTGGATATTTGAATAAATCAGATGAAAAATCATTAAAGAATGAATTAATTAGTAAAGGATTAAAAAATGAAAATATATTAATTACAGCAACAAATCAATTAAAGGATTATGGTGAAGTTATTGAATTAACAGTTATATATCAACATCCATATAAAAAAGTTAGTTTTGATAATTCCTTAATTCCTAGGTATAATGAAGAATTGATGGAAATATGTGTATCTAAGAAAGGTGTAAGTAAGAGATAATATAAAGCTAAATTTTGAAATAAATTTTAAAAAGCAGTTAAGTTATTTAGAAATAAGCCGATGTATCTTTTGAAAAACAGGAAGAATTTTTAATTTTTCTTTTGTTCAAAACAGGATGTTAAATTAAAGGAGAGAGGTTTGTTATGGGAAGACGTTTAGCTTTGTATAGTGATATTTTAGAAAAGATGAGTATTGGTATTGATGAATATACCAACTACTATTCGACGAAGTTAGAAAAATACAGGAAGTTAAGTGAACTAAAGACTAAATATGAGAATGCCAAGAATGGATATGAGGCTAGTTTAATGATAAGCTATGATGCTGATTCTGAGGATTTTCACGCAAAGAATATCTCAAAAATAAAAACAGAGTTGACAGTGCTAAAAAGTAACTTATATCCGATAATGTATAGTAATAACAAAATTAAAAGTACTTTCCAAAGATTATTCTTTGTTCCGTTTATTAAAAAGAATAAGCTTACAGGTAATAGAATAGCTGAACTTGAAGAAAGACTTCAAAAGAGTACTGAAGCGTACGAATTCTATAAAAATAAACATGAATTAGGATGTAATTACTTAAAAGTTTTAGGATTTGATATGACTACGAAAGATAGTTCAGAGAAAATAAAATTAGCTTTGGATAATGTAATTGGAGAGTTTAATAATTTTATAGAATGTGATGCTAAATATTTTGAAGAAGTAAAAACACATGATGATTTTTATAAAATGACAAAATCAGAAATAGAAGATAAAATAGCTGATTTTTCTTCAAAAACTTCAAAATTAGGTGAGATAAAAGAAGACTTTGAAGAAAGAAAGCTAGGCTTAGAAAATGTAGTAGATGCAAAGAAACTATTAAATGACATAAATCACAGAATAACAGCTGTTATTGACTAATGTTGGATTTGGAGGTATCGGGATGTGGATTGGTATAATAATATCGATTTTTATAATTTTATTATTACTATTCCTAATCTCTAGGCCTAGCAAAGTAACTAATAAGCAAGAAGAAAAAGAAAAGAAAGTATACGCGATGCCTAAACAGAGACGATACCCTTGGTTTTATATCAAGGAGTGTCGTTTTTATGCTGACGGTTCATCGCGTTTTGTGTATTCTGAAAATGAGTTGGATCATTTGGACAGTTCATTAGAAGAAGCGGCTAAAAAAGGTGATTATGCAAAGGCTATAAAGTTAGCTGATGAGATAATTAAGGCACTTCCGAAAACAGAGAAAGCTTGGATTATAAAAATAAATTCACTTTTTAATGATGTAATTCAAAACGAAAAATGTTGGAATGAGTTCCTCTCAAGAAAGATTGCAAATGCTTGTTTTGGCTTTTTACAATGCTCTGAAACGGTTTTAGATAGAAGTTTAACAGTTAAACATACTTTGATACCAACATTATTAAAAAATATCGAAGAACTTATAAAGTATCAAGCTAAAAATGTTACCAAGTATCATAATTTTGAAGTATATAATATGCTAATAAACATTTATTATATTCTTCCATATAGGGAAATCCTTGAATTATTAAGTAGTCATTTATTAGAGGATAAAGTAAGTAAAGAATTTGAAGAAGAAGCATATGTAAAAAATACAATTAAGAGTTTTATCAGTCATGTGGATATGCTTAGAACACGGAATACATCTAGGTTACAAGAGACTTTTGATGTTAGAAAAATAACAAACTGCACTTTAATAAATGATGAAAAAATGGAAGCTAATATAATTGCGTTTGATTTAAATTTTGAGGCAGGAACGGATAAAGAAAAAATTCAAGCAAAATTCTTTGATGATAATAATACTGAAATTAGCTTTGGTAGAGTGCCAAGTGAGACGTTTGTTGATATATTTGAGGCTAAAACAACTAGAGGAGTTACGATAAGAGAAGAAATTGTAATTTTAACTGATATACGAATTGCAAGAGTAGTTGTCTCTATTTATAACGATAAGGCAGATAATAATAAAAATAAGAAAGAAATAGAAGAAAAACTAAAAAAACAAGAAAATGAAGTAAAGACTAAAGAAGAAAAAACAAAAAGTGAAAGTGATAATAAATATAAAGAGAATAAGGCTGAGCCTAAAAAGGAAATAGAAACAAAGCAGAATCCAAAAGAAAAAGATGAAACTATAGTTGAAACTGTAAAAGAAGAAAATGACTTAGAAGATGAAAAAGAAGTAGAAGTAAAACAGCAAATGTTGATGTATCCTAGCTTTGAAAATATAGAGGATATTAAAATCAGTAATTCCCAATTCGTTTGTTTGAAGAAAGATGGCTTAGTTTTATCGGTTGGAGATATAAAATGTTCTGAACAAATATCAACCTGGAAAGACATAAAGAAGGTATATGTAAAAAACAATGCAATATATGCTATAAAAGAAGATGGAACGGTAATATATGCAGGAAATACCGAGTATGAGAATGCAGAGTATATTTATTCGTGGGAAAATATAGATAGATTGTATTTGGCGGATAAGCATATGTTGGCATTGACTAAAAATGCTACGGTGCGTGCTATTGGCAGTAATGAAAACGGTCAGTGTGAAGTGGATGAATGGTACGACATAATAGATTTAGCAGTCGCTTTTCACTCTGTTGGACTTAGCAAAGACGGTAAAGTACATGCAATTGGTGAAAATAATTTTGGTGAGTGTGATGTTGGCTCATGGCAGGATATTGTTCAAATTGCAGCAGGTAACTTCTATACAGTAGGGCTTACTTCAATGGGAAAAGTTGTTGCAACAGGATTAAATTCTTGTGGACAGTGTAACGTAAATGATTGGACGAATATAAAAGAAATTTTTGCTTTGGGGAATATGACGATTGGACTTAGATTTGATGGAAGAATTGTGACTACCGGTAAAACTTCATATAGAGTTGACGATGTGAAGAAATGGAATGCAATAAGGCAGATTATTCTAGCAGATAATAGAATTATTGGAATTGACCAAGATGGGACTGTTTTTGCGAGCGGAAAGCCATATAGAAACTTTGTAAATGACTCTTGGTTTGGAGTTAAAAAAGTAGTGGCTTGTAATGAACATATTGTTGCTTTGAAAAATGATGGAACACTCCTTAGTAATGGCTTGGTGTTTGGACACTTCCTATCAAATGATTTTGGAACTATGCTTGAAATTTATGAAAGCACAGAAGCAAGTAAGGTTGCTATGCTAAACAGTGATAATGCATTAAATTGTATGAGTAAAAACCAGTCAACGGTCGAAGAAACTACGACATATCCTGTTATATATGGAGTAAAGAAAGCAGATATAAGTGCAACTCACTTAGTAGCGTTAAAGGAAGACGGAACAGTTTGCTACTATACTTTTGAAGATAAAATGGTTACTAGTGTAAATGAATGGGATAGCATAGTTGATGTAAAGGCCGGAAATAACTTTTTTGTAGGATTAAATATTAATGGAAAGGTAATGGCATATGGCGATAATTCTTATGGTCAATGTAGCGTAAATTCTTGGAACGATGTTGTTATGATAGATGCTGCAGGTGACAGAGTTGGCGCACTTACAATAGATGGAAAGTTACTAATTACAGGTAGAGACGAAGCGGGAGAATTTGATTTCTTAAAAACGTTACAAAATGTAAAAAGCTTTGCAATGAGTAACTTACAAACTATGATATTGCAAAATGACGGAACTGTTAAACTATCATTCCATCCTAGCGGAGTAAGTGTTGAAAGTATCCAAAGTTGGAAGAACATAAGAAAAATTGTGGTAAGGGATAATAACTTCTTAGGATTAAAAGAAGATGGCACAGTACTTAGTACATTAGAAAATGAGGCGGAAATATCTAAATGGTCAAATATAGATGATATTGAGGCATCAGGAAGCTATACATGGGCAAAATTAAGAAATTAAAGAAAGAAGTTATGCATAAGTGATTGCGTGACTTCTTTTTTTGCACTTAAATTATGGAAACCTATTGACAAAATGTTTTATTATGGATATAATAATTTAGTATTTTGCCGCTTGAAAAAGGTTTTTGAAATTCCGATTGACGGAATACCTGATATCAGCGTGTCCGAATTTAACGGAGGAGGTGTAGTTATGTACGCTATTATTGAAACAGGTGGAAAGCAGTACAAAGTAGAACAAGGTGATGTTATTTATGTTGAAAAGCTAAATAATGAAGCAGGTTCAACTGTTGAATTTGATAAGATTCTTGCTGTTGCTGGAGACACTATGACTGTTGGAAATCCTATTGTTAGTGGAGCTAAAGTTTCTGGAACTGTTTTAGACCATGGAAAATCAAAGAAAGTTGTTGTATTTAAATACAAGGCTAAGAAGAATGAAAGAAAAAAACAAGGTCACAGACAACTTTATACTAAGGTTCAAATTGACGAAATCAAGGCTTAATAAGGAGCCAATACTATGATAACCATTAATATTAAAAGAAACGAAAAAAACGAAATTGTTTCCTTTTCACTAAACGGGCATGCAGGATATGATGTGAATGGGAAAGATATTGTGTGTGCAGCTGTATCGGCTGTTACAAATATGGTACTTATAGGACTTAATGAAAAATTAGGTGTTGACTTAAATTTTGAGAAATCTGATGGAGGATATTTAAAGGTTGAATTATCGGATAAAACAGAATTTGAGAAAATGAAAAGTGCCCAAGTTTTATTAGAATCAATGGTTACAGAGTTTTTAGATATTGAATCGAATTTTAAGAAGTATATATCGGTCAAAGAAAGATAATAATAGGAGGTGTAAACAATGTTACTTAGAATTGATGTTCAATTCTTCGCACATAAAAAAGGTGGCGGAAGCACAAAGAACGGTAGAGACAGTGAGTCAAAAAGACTTGGTGCTAAAAGAGCTGACGGACAATTTGTATTAGCTGGTAATATCTTAGTAAGACAACGCGGAACAAAGATTTATCCAGGAACAAATGTTATGATTGGTAGTGACGATACATTATTTGCTACAGCAGATGGTATTGTTAAGTTTGAAAGAAAAGGTAGAGACAAGAAACAAGTTTCTGTGTATGCTGCTGAATAATGAATTATTAAGGAAAGAGGCCGCTACGACCTTTTTCCTTTTTAATTTATTTGTAAAATGCAGGATACATCTGCATTAGGTGGAGGTTTTTTATGATAGACTTAGTTAAAATAAGTGTTAAAGCCGGAAGAGGCGGAAATGGATTTGTATCATTTAGAAGAGAAAAATATGTTGCTGCAGGAGGACCGGACGGTGGAGATGGTGGCAAAGGCGGAGATGTATATTTCCAAGTTGACGCTGATATGAATACTTTGGCTGAATTTAGATATAAGAAAAAATATACGGCCGAAGATGGGCAAAAAGGCGATGGTGGAAACCGTTTTGGAAAATCCGGTGCAAATTTATATATAAAGGTCCCAGCTGGAACAGTTGTTAGAAATATGGAAACAGGGAGAATAATTGCTGATTTAGTTAATGTTGGAGATAAGGTATTAGTAGCTAAGGGGGGCCGTGGCGGAAGAGGAAACGCTAAATTTGCTACGGCAACTCGTCAAGTGCCTAAATTTGCTGAGGAAGGCGAAGAAGGAGAGACTTTTGAATTAATGCTTGAATTAAAATTACTTGCCGATGTTGGTTTAGTAGGTTTTCCTAACGTAGGTAAATCTACAATACTTTCTATTATGACTTCTGCAAAGCCTAAGATTGGAAATTATCAGTTTACTACATTAGTTCCTAATCTTGGAGTTGTAAAACTAGATAATGGAGCAGATTTTGTATTGGCAGATATTCCTGGACTTATTGAAGGAGCTCATAGGGGAGCAGGCCTTGGACATGAGTTTTTGCGCCACATTGAACGTACAAAATTGATTTTACATGTTGTCGATTGTTCTCAAAGTGAAGGTAGAGATGTTGTAAAGGATTTTAAGACAATAAATGCTGAATTGGAATTGCATAATCCAAAACTTGCAAAGCGTCCTCAACTAGTTATAGCTAATAAAATGGATATACCTGGAGCCGAGGAAAACTTTAAGAGACTTAAGGTTGTAACTGATAAAATGGGATATGAAATCTATCCGGTTTCTGCTGTTACAAATCAAGGACTAAAAGAAGTATTTTATAAAGTAAGTAAAATGCTTAGTGAAATAGTTCCGGAAGAGGAGACCCAGGAGTATATAGAAGAGGTTGTAATCCAGGATACACCTGAGTTTGAGATAAGTTGTGAAAATAATATTTATATTATTTCAGGAAAAAGTGTAGAAAAGGTAATGAGAAACATAAATTTTGACGATTATGAATCTGTACAGTATTTTCAGAGATTTTTGGAAATGAAGGGAATAAATAAGCAACTTGAAAAAATGGGAATAGAAGAAGGAGATACTGTTAGAATAGGTGAGGTTGAATTTGAATATATTAAATAAGACCTTTTTTATAAGGAGTTGAATTTTATGGAAGATATTGATGTAGATGCTTTCGCAAAAGAGGCTAAAGAAAAAGTGAAAGGCAATAAGTTTATAGTAGGTATTGTCTCAGTGCTTGTTCTTTTGGTTGTTGTATTTTTGATATTATTATTAATGACAGTAGGTTATAAAAGAATTTATGGTGGTGTTTCGGTAAATGGAGTTGCTTTAGGTGGTATGACACTAGAAGAAGCCCAGCAAACACTAAATAACCAATATAAAGACTTAGCATATCTAGATATAAGTGTACGATGCAATGATTATAGAAATGATTTTAGGGCTGAAGATATAAGTGCAAGTTTTGATGTTGATTCTGCTGTAAACACAGCATATGCTTATGGGAGAGACGGCAATTTAATAGATAGAATATTAAATGGACTAAAATGTAGATTTAGTAAGAATGATTTAACGGTTGATGTAAATGTTGACAGAAAAAAAATAGAATCTGAAATAGCTAAAGTAACTCGTGAAGTTGAAAGTCCTGCTATTGAATGGAGTTATGCTAGAGAAGGAGATAAACTTCTAGTTAAAAATGGTGTTACCGGAATTATAGCTGATAAAGAGGCTGCTAGATTAGAAATAATAAGTAAGCTAGATAAGATGGTTAATATGCTAGATAATCCGGTAAATATAAAAACTGAAGAAGTACATCCTGAAAAAGTAGATATAGATAAGATTCAAAAACAAATAACCAAAAAAGTACAGAACGCGGAATACATCAGTGATACGGGGAATTTAATAGAACAGATTATAGGTATAGAAATAGAAGATGTTGATCAAGCAAAAAAACTTGCAAATAGTATTACCGAAGAAGGAATGCAGTTTTCAATTCCATTGCTTATAACAATGCCTGAGATTACAACTGAAAATGTCCTAGGCGAATTATTTAGAGATAAGTTAAGTACATATACTACATATTTTAATGTTAACGAAGTAGAAAGAACGGAAAATGTAAGACTTGCAGCAGAATTTATTGATGATGTAATTCTAATGCCTGGTCAAGAGTTTTCCTATAACAATATCGTAGGTGAAAGAAGTACAGAAAGAGGATTTAAAACGGCTAAAGTTTATCAGCAAGGTCAAGTGGTAGACGGACTTGGCGGAGGAATTTGTCAAGTATCTTCTACATTATATAATGCCGTTGTGATGGCAGATTTAGAAGTATTAGAAAGAAAAAATCATAGTTTATCGGTTTCATATGTAAAATTGGGCAGAGATGCAACTGTTGTTTATGGAAGTATAGACTTTAGATTCAAAAACAGTAGACAGTATCCTATAAAGATATCAAGTAAAATTTCAGGTGGAACATTAACAATAGAAATATATGGATATAATACAAATAAGACAAGATTAGTAGATATCGAAACAGAAGTAATAGAAGTATTACCGTTTAAGGAACAGGAAATACAAGATGCTACAATGCCGGTTGGAACAAGCAAAATTACTACAACAGGACACAAAGGATATAAAGTAAAATCATATAGAGTTACAACCGAAAACGGGGAGGTAGTAGAGAGAAAGTTTATAGCTACGGATACATATTCGCCGGTGGCACAAGTTAAAAGAGTTGGAATTGCTGCAAACTAAATTGCGGAAGTTTATTGGAGGGTTATATAAATGAAAAAAAGAGGGGTAATTGGTGGCGTTATTGCGATTATTATTTTATCTGCTATTTTGAAGGTTTGGTGGATAAATAATATACCACTTACTCCTCTTTATGATTTTGAGACATTTTATAAAGTGGCGGTTAATTTATATAATGGAGAAGGATTTACTCTAAATGGCTATCCTTGGGCTTTTCAGTCATATGGTTATCCCCTTATACTAAGTATTTTCTTTAGAATAGTTGGAAGTTCGAGTATATTTACCGCAAAAGTTTTTAATGTTATATGTTCTACACTTACATTGCCATTTATTTTCTTAATCATGGATAAGGTGTTTAATAAAAAGAGTGTTGTATGGCTTTGCTTTGTAGTGTTTGCCTTTATGCCTAATAATCTTATATATAATAATGTATTGGGTAGTGAGATATTATCAGTGTTATTATTTTCAATAATTATATGTATGAATTTATATATGATTGAAAAATATAAGATATGGAATTTTATAATTCAAGGTTTTTTAATCGGAATATTAAGTTTAGTTAAACCGTTTTTTATGGCATATCCTATTGTTTTAATTTTTATATACTTTATTAAAAATAAAGAACTTAAAAATACGGCAATCATTGGTGTATCCTTAATTGTAGGATTTATGTGTGTAATGATTCCATCGACAATAAAGAACTATAAAGCTTTCGGAAAAGCATTTCCTATATCGTATAATGGTGGGTATACATTGTATATAAATAATAATAGTATGAATGTTAGAGGAACTTGGATGAATGCTTTTAAGGTTCCGGCAAGTGAGGAATTTAAGCAGAAATTACGTGATGTTGGGTTTGAATATGATGTTGACCATATAACTGAAAAGACTCAAAATTTAAGAAATGCATACTCGGGAGATATATTTAAAGAAGAAGCAATAAAATGGATAATACAACATCCAGCAGAATTCATTTCATTAGGATGCTTAAGAATAGTTAACGTTTTCTTTGACGGTGCATCTGATGTACAATTGTGGGGGTTTGAAAACTTAGGTCAAATGACAATTATGCAAAATAGGTTATTTAAGGTATTTATGGGTGTTTCGAATTCGATAATATATGTTATAAGTACATCATTTATATTTGTATTATTGTTAAATATAAAGAGGATATTTACTAAAAAGGCAGAACTTAGTTTATTAATAGTAACTTGGAGTACGTTATTCTTTTATGCAGTATATTTTGTAATAGAGGGCCAAGCCAGATATAACTTCCCAACTTTATTTATGCTTTTAATATGTTTTGGTTGGTTATTTGAAAAGGCTGAATTCAAGGATACATCAATATAGTAGAGGTTTAGGAGGGCAAAATGTTAGAAGAATTATTAAGCAAAGAAGTTAATGTGGTTAAAGAATTGATGGATACACATAAGTGTAGATTTATGGGAATTTTAAATACTTATGACATTACTATTAAGGATAAGGGAAATTTTAAGTATCCAAAAGCAATATTAAATAAAGAGTATGGAGGAGCTAGTGTACTTCCGATAGATAAAGAAGGTAATGTTTATTTAGAAATACAATATAGATTTCCGTTAAGAGAAACTATAATAGAGCTTCCGGCAGGAAGAAGTGAAACCGGAGAGACATTTTTTGACTGTGCCAAAAGAGAATTAAGAGAAGAAACAGGTTGTACAACCGATAAAATTATCGAACAACCGGCAATATATGCCCAACCGGAATTTACTAACGAGAGATTAGGCTCATTTGTGGCATTAGATTGTGAACAAACGGAAAAACAACACTTAGATGCAGACGAAACAGTTTGCGTTTTTAAACTACCATATGAAGGTGCAATAGAACTGGTAAAAAATAATGTGATTAAAGATGAAAGAACAATCATTGCACTCGGGATAAGTAGATGTATCCAGGGTTTGCGGTTTGGTGCACTTGGTGAAAATATAGAAGAATTTACGAAGAAAGTAATAAATAGACTTAAAGATGAAGAAGAAAATCTAGAAGAAAAAGAGGTTGGAATTGATTACACTCTTCCATGTGAGTTTGGACTGGTAAGAGACCATATAGTAGTTGTCCCGGGAAATAAAAATTCAAGGCGTGAATGTTTTTATTTAAAATCAGGAAGTATTGTGCTTCCAATTTCAAAAAATGGGAAATTAGGTTTTGGAGTTCGGTATATGCCGACAGTAGATAAAAATCTTGTACATTTACCGGAAAAATTAGAATTTAAAGAAACTGATAATCTGTGTGAATTTGGGGAAATGATAACAGCAGTAGGTTATTCTAATGATAGACAAAATATGTTTTTGGTAAAGGATATGGAAGAAACAGAAGAGTTTGAGTGGCTTACAGTAAACGAGACTCTTGATTATATAAAAAACGGGAAGATTGAAGACGGCAGAGTGTTAGCAATCGTACTGAAGTATTTGATGAGCATGTAGGGAAATAAGAGCTATGTTGTGGAATATTTGTGGGGCACAACATAGCTCTTTTTTGTTTAAAAAGTTTTGCGTTAGTATTGTCGAAATATGTTACTTTTTGTAAACTTTTAGATTTAAATACTTTATCAAACGGTGTTGACTAATGACGAATTATGAATTAAAATGAAATAAAGATGGGACCGGAGAAAGAAGAAAAAATTATAAAGGAGGACGATGAAATGGGGAACCTAGCTCGAATAGGAAGAGAAATTTTTAATGATGGATTATGCCAAGGGCGAAAAGAGGGGGAAGTTCAAGGAAAAATAGAAGCTAAAATATCTCTAATTCAAAAAATTTTATCTAAAAAGTTAAATTCTTTCCCCCCACAACAAATTTTAATAAAATTAAATGTGGCATCCATTGAAAAGCTAGAAGAAATCGAAGATAAATTATTTGATATAGAATCGTGGAATGAAGTAAAAAACATTTTGGAATAAAATGTAAAATTGTAACTTTGCTTGACAAGTTATTCCTTATAATATATTATTAAATAAATGCGTTGACGAAGAGAGTAGGTATAATTTTATGTATAGAGAGCTGATGAAGATGGAAATTCGGCAGATAAATTATATTGAAGTTCGCTTCACGAGCAGCAAGGGTGATATGTAGTTCTTGTCGTATTCCTACGTTATAAGGATTAAAAGTGAGTAAAGATATTTACTAAGTGGGATGGTACCGCGGAAGATATAGGCTTTCGTTCCTTTGTGGAACGAAAGTCTTTTTTTGTTTCACGCGAAACATATACCAAAAGTAAGGAGGATATAAAATGCTGAAAGACACATTATTACAAATGAAAGAGGAAGTAATAGAAAAAATTAATACTGCAAAAAGTGTTGATATTGTTGAACAATTAAGAGTTGAGTTTTTGGGGAAAAAGGGTAAAATAACGGATATCCTTAAGGGATTAAAAGATTTATCTGTTGAAGAAAAAAAAGAAATCGGAAAGCTTGCTAATGACGTAAAATCAGAGCTTGAGTCAAAAATTGAAAAGGCAGTTGAAATTATAAGTGAGAGAGAAATAGAAGAAAAGCTGTCAAAAGAAAATTTTGATATCACATTCCCTGGAAAAGAAATTGAAAAAGGAAGTTTGCATCCTATAACTATTGTTCAAAAAAGAGCAGAAGAGATTTTTAAGGGAATGGGCTTTATGATTGCCGATGGACCTGAAATTGAAACTGACTATTTTAACTTTGAGGTTTTAAATATTCCTAAAGATCATCCGGCAAGAGATATGCAAGATACTTATTATTTAAACACAGGTAATGTTTTAAGAACACAAACATCTGCATGTCAAGGAAGGTTTATGCAAAAGGTAAAACCACCATTTAGAATGATCGCGCCTGGAAGATGCTTTAGAAATGAAGCAATGGACGCAAGTCATGAAAATACATTCTTCCAATTAGAAGGAATGATGGTTGATAAAGATTTATCTATAGCCAACTTGGTATATATAATGAAAACTTTGCTTACCGAAATCTTAGAAAGAGATGTTGAGGTAAGATTAAGACCTGGCTTCTTCCCGTTTGTAGAACCTGGATTTGAATTAGATATAAACTGTCAAATTTGTGGTGGAAAAGGGTGCCCAACTTGTAAACATGCAGGGTGGATAGAATTACTTCCTTGTGGAATGGTTCACCCAAATGTATTAAGAGCCGGTGGAATTGATCCGGAAGAATACAAAGGCTTTGCTTTTGGTGTAGGATTAACAAGACTTGCTATGATGAAATATGGCATTAAAGATATAAGAGAATTAAACAGCGGCGATTTAAGATTTTTAAGAAAGTAGGGATATAGATGAAAATTTCAATGAATTGGATAAATGACTATGTAGATATTTCAGGATTGGATATGAATGAATTAGCACACAGTTTTACTATGTCAACGGCAGAAATAGAAGAAGTTGAATTTGTTGGAAGAGATATAGAAAATGTCGTTGCAGGTAAGATTTTAACTTGTGAATCAATTCCTGAATCTAAAAAACTTCATAAGCTTACTGTTGATACAGGCGATGGTGTGGTTCAATGTATGTGCGGAGCACCAAATGCAAGAGAGGGAATTATAGTTCCATTTGCAAAGATTGGCGGCAAGGTTGCCGGTATGGAAATAGGACAAGCAAAACTTGCAGGTTATGACAGTTTTGGAATGTGCTGCTCAGGAAAAGAATTAGGAATAAGTGATGACCATTCCGGCCTTATGATTTTAGATGAAAATACAAAGGTAGGAACGGACATAAAAGAAATTCTTCCGATAGAAGATGTTATTTGGGAAGTAGATAATAAGTCTATTACAAATAGACCTGATTTATGGGGACATTATGGAATAGCAAGAGAAATTGCTGCTATTACAGGAAGAGAATTAAGAAAAATGCCGGTAGCAGATTTAAGTAAGTATAATGACTTACCTAAAATTCCTGTAGAAATACAAGATGATAGATGTACAAGATATGCTTGTATGGTGTTTGATAATGTAACGCGTCCTTGCTCAACATATGAAATGCAAGTTAGACTTTTCTATTGTGGAATGAGAGCAATAAGCTTTTTGGTAGACTTAACAAACTATATAATGCTTGATGTTGGACAACCTATGCATGCATTTGAAAGAGAAGGAATAGAAAAAATAGTGGTTCGTGCAAGTAGAGGCGAAAAGTTTACTACACTAGATGATATTGAAAGAGAAGTTGGAAGTGAAACGTTATTCATATGTAATAACGATGAACCAATTGCATTAGCCGGAATTATGGGCGGAAGAGATTCAGAAGTAACAGAAAAAACAAAGTCTATTATTTTGGAATCAGCAAACTTCGATGCCGGAACAATAAGAAGAAATGCTGCAAAACTTGGTATGAGAACAGAAGCTAGCGCAAGATATGAAAAGACATTAGATAGTCAATATGTAATTGATGCATTAGAAAGATTTGTTTATTTACTTACAAGAGATGACAAAAATGCTTCTGTTACAGGCGGACTTACAGATACTATAAGAAAGCCTCAAAAAGAAGTAGAAATAAAAATAACAAAGAGTTATATTGACGGATATATCGGACAAGAACTGCCACTTGAAAAAATGGTAAGCATCCTAGAATCATTAAAGTTTGGCGTAAAAGTAGATGGGGAGGAGCTAACAATAAAAGTTCCTACATTTAGAGCTTCAAAAGATATTAGTATAAAGGCTGATATTGTGGAAGAGGTGGCAAGAATTTATGGATTTGACAATATTACTCCTATGCCTACAAAAGTTCCGCTTTCTGCATTGGTTGTAAATAAAGAAAGAGAAACAGAACATGAAATAAAGAAAATTTTAGCTTATTCATTTGGCTTGTCAGAAGTTCAAAGTTATTTATGGTATGACAATAAATTTAATGTTGAGGCCGGAATTGGTAATTTAGAGGGGATAAAATTACTTAGCCCAAGTGCACCGGAACTTGCTGATATAAGACAAGAAATGGCACCTACACTATTAAAGTTTGCAAACGAAAACAGAAAGAATTTTAGCGAGTTCGGAATTTTCGATATTGGTAGTGTTGCACCAATAAAGAATGGCGAATTTAAAGAAAATAAGCAACTTGGAATTTTGATTGCAAGTAAAAAAGAGAGTGAAAATGATTTATTTTACAAAGCAAAGGGTATAGTAAATAATATATTAAAGATAACAAAAAATGTTGAATTATCATATAAAGTTAGTGAAGAGAAGAAAAATTGGATGAATCCTGTAAAAACAGCAAAGATTATGTATGAGAATACAGACCTTGGCTATATAACAGTACTTCATCCAAAGATAAAGAACAACATAGATAAAAAGCTAAACATTGTTATTGTAGAAATTAATTTATTTAAATTATATGCAATTAATGAAGTTGAGCCAAAATATGAAGCAGTTTCAAAATATCCTGAAGTAAGTTTTGACTTGAGTTTACTTGTAGATAGCAATAAGGATTTTGAGAGTGTGGAAAAAGATTTAAATAATTTTGAAAGTCCTATTATAGTTAAAACAAAATTTGTCGATTTATATACTGGAGTGGGATTGCCAGAAAACAAGAAGAGTATGACGTTTACCTTCGTATGGTGTGCGCAAGACCACACGTTGGCGGGTGAAGAAGTAGAAGCAGAAAAAGTAAAATTATTAGATTATTTAAGTAGCAAAGGATATACCAGTAGATATTAATCCACCTGATGAAGATGGGAGAGATTTAATATGGGAATATCTATCAATACGGAATATGTGGAGGATTTTATAAGCAAGATACAATTAGCTTCATTAAAAAAGAAAGTAGAATCTTGTCATGAAATGCTTCATAATAAGACGGGTGAAGGAGCTGATTTTACAGGTTGGGTTGATTTACCTGTAAATTACGATAAAGAAGAATTTGAGAGAATAAAAGTTGCGGCAGATAAGATAAGAAGGCAAGCTGATGTCCTTATAGTTATAGGAATAGGTGGTTCTTATTTAGGAGCAAAGTCTGTTATAGAAATGTTTAAAGATCCATTTAGAAGAACAACAAAAACAGAAGTTATTTTCTTAGGACAAAATATAAGTGCTGAGTATATGAGTTCTTTATTACATTATATAGTAGATAAAGACGTGGCAGTGAATGTTATATCAAAATCTGGTACAACTACTGAACCGGCAATTGCTTTTAGAATTATAAAAGATTTTATGGAACGTAAGTATGGAAAAGAATATGCGAAAACAAGAATATATGTGACAACAGATAAAGAAAAAGGTGCAATGAGATTACTTGCAAGTACAGAAGGATATGAAACTTTTGTAATTCCAGATGATATTGGTGGAAGATATTCAGTTTTAACGCCTGTTGGATTACTTCCGATAGCAGTAGCAGAAATTGATATTGATGCCTTAATGGAAGGCGCTGCTCTAGCTCGTGAGAAGTATTCCGTAAAGGAAGATAATGATTGCTATAAATATGCTGTGTATAGAAATGCTTTATATAAAATAGGTAAGAAGATAGAAATTTTAGTTAACTATGAACCGTGTATGCACTATTTTACAGAATGGTGGAAACAATTATACGGTGAAAGTGAAGGAAAAGACAAAAAAGGAATATTCCCGGCGGGCGTGGATTTTACAACTGATTTACACTCAATGGGTCAATATATTCAAGATGGACGGAGAGATTTATTCGAAACAGTAATAAAAATTAACAAACAAAGAAGCGACATTGTAGTAAAAGAAGACCCAATGGATTTAGACGGTCTAAATTACCTTGCCGGAAAAAGTATGAATGAAATTAATGAAAAAGCATTGGTTGGAACCGTTATCGCACATTATGACGGAAATGCACCTAGTATTATTTTAGGAATAGACGAAATAAATGAAAGAAATATTGGAGAATTAATATACTTTTTTGAAAAAGCGTGTGGAATAAGTGGATATCTTCTAGGAGTTAATCCATTTAATCAACCGGGAGTAGAGGAATATAAGAAAAATATGTTTGCTTTGCTTGGAAAACCGGGTTATGAGGAGAAACAAAAAGAAATAATGTCAAAAATGCAAATAAAGTAAAAAATATGCAATTACAAAATTTGATAGAAATCCAAATTATATTTGTCGAATATTGACGAAATAACAATATAAACAGTATAAAAATGCGTAAAATTAACTTCTTTTTCTGTTGAAAACTAAAATGTATGAGAATATAATGAACTTCGTTGGTGCCAAAATTAGATATAAAGCTTATTTTAATAAACAAATGAAAAGGGGGAGAGGTAATGAGAGTATTGATTTGTGATGATAATGTGAGCTTTACCAATTTAGTTAAGGACTTTATGTTATCACAATCAGATTTTGAAGAAATTGAATGCGCGTATAGTGGGAAAGAAGCAGTAGATAAGATTTTAAGCTGGAAGCCTGACATGGTGTTATTAGATTTGATAATGCCTGAATTAGATGGCTTAGGTGTACTTGAAAAAGTGACTGCAAGTAATATGGATAGAATGCCAATTGTTATTTTACAATCAGCAATATCTCAAGAATTTGTTGTAAAGGAAGCTTTAGAACTTGGCGCGTACTGTTTTATTCTAAAACCATACGATTTGAATTTCTTAATAGACCGAATGAGAAATGCTTATGCAGATGAAAACGGAATAGTATCTGCACCGGCATATACGGTAAAAGAAATTCCGTATATAAATGCTCCAAAGACAAATACAAGGTTAGATGCAGAAATTGAAGTTACAAACTTAATGCATAAAGTTGGTATACCTGCAAATATAAGTGGGCATCAATATTTAAGAGAAGCAATTTTGATGGTTATTGAGGATAGAGGGCTAATTACAGGAATAACAAAAGAATTATATCCAAGCGTTGCTAAGAAACATCAAACAACTGCTGCAAAAGTTGAGAGAGCAATACGTCATGCAATTGAGGTGTCTTGGGGAAGAGGCAGACTAGATTTACTAGAAAAGACTTTTGGGTATACAATAAATCCTGAGCGTGGCAAACCAACAAATAGTGAATTTATAGCAATGGTAGCTGATAAAATCAGAATGGAATTAAGGATACCTACCAATGTAAAATAATACCATACATATATTTTTACTATTTTACTTGAAAATGTTGTTGAAAAATGTTATAAAAGAAATAAGAATCTTAAAGGGTTCTTATTTTTTTGTAATTTAATTGGAAAGGGGTTTATGGTATGACAAAGTATGTATTTGTAACCGGTGGTGTAGTTTCCGGATTAGGAAAAGGAATAACAGCAGCATCTTTAGGAAGATTATTAAAAGCAAGAGGTTATAAAGTAAAAATTCAGAAATTTGACCCATATATAAATGTAGACCCTGGAACAATGAGTCCATATCAACACGGAGAAGTGTTTGTAACAGATGATGGTGCAGAAACCGATTTGGATTTAGGACATTACGAGAGATTTATAGATGAAAATTTAAGTAAAAACAGTAGTGTAACAAGCGGGAAGATTTATTGGGATGTAATAAGCATGGAACGTAGAGGAGACTATCTTGGCGGAACAGTACAAGTAATTCCTCATATAACAACAGCCATAAAAGAAAAAGCATATGCAGTAGGAAAAGAAGATAACACAGATATAGTAATAACAGAAATTGGCGGAACAGTCGGAGATATTGAATCACTACCATTCTTAGAAGCTATTCGCCAAATAAGTATAGAAGTAGGAAAAGAAAATGTGGCTTATATTCATGTAACATTAGTACCTTACTTAAAAATGTCCGGAGAATTAAAGACAAAACCTACACAACATAGTGTTAAGGAATTAAGAAATATAGGTATTCAACCCGATGTAATAGTGTGTAGAACAGAACATCCTATAAGTAATGATATGAAAGCAAAAATTGCATTGTTTTGTAATATACCTGCTAAGAGAATAATCCAGAACTTAGACGCATCAAGTCTTTATGATTTACCTTTAATGATGGAAAGAGAAGGATTAGCAAATGCAGTTTGTGAAACTTTAGGAATAGAAAATAGAGAGCCAGATTTAAAAGAATGGATAGAAGTTACTGAAAAGAGCAAGGCTTTAACGAAGAAAGTAAAAATTGCTTTGGTTGGAAAATATGTAGAACTTCATGATGCATATATAAGCGTAGCAGAAGCATTAAAACATGCCGGAATACATTTAGGAACTGAAGTAGATATAGATTGGATAGATGCCGAAAAGGTAACAGAAGCTAATTATAAAGAAATACTAGCACTAGCAGACGGAATATTAGTTCCCGGTGGCTTTGGAAACAGAGGAATAGAAGGAAAAATATTGGCTGTAAAGTATGCTAGAGAAAATAATGTACCATTCTTAGGAATATGCTTAGGAATGCAAATGGCAGTTATTGAATATGCTAGAAATGTATTAGGGTTAACAGACGCCAATAGCTCAGAAATAAATCCTGAAACAACAAATCCTGTAATTCATATAATGGAAGACCAAAAGTATATAGAAACTAAGGGTGGAACAATGCGACTTGGGAAATATCCTTGCAAGATAAAAGATAATACATTTATGAAGGAAGCATATAAGACAGACTTAATAGAAGAAAGACATAGACATAGGTATGAGTTCAATAATGAGTATAGAGGAAAAATTGAAAATGCTGGAATGAAAATTTCAGGAACATCCCCTGACGATTTATTAGTAGAAACTGTAGAAATACCTACACATAAATGGTTTGTTGGAGTACAATATCATCCTGAATTTAAGTCAAGACCAAACAGACCGCATCCATTATTCTATGAGTTTGTTAAACATGCTATTAATTAGACAGGAAACTATTGACAAAAATTAGAAAAATGTATAATATAATTATATGACGATCCGATATATTTTTTCATAATGCATTGGAGGACAAAAAGAAATAGGGTGTGTGCGTACACCCTATTTCTTTTTGCCGTATTATGTAGCGGATGAAGTTAAAAGAATTAACATCAGCACTACCAATACGGCAACTCGACATATATTTGTCATAATGCATTATCCCTCCCTTCTATAAATAGATTAGTCCGGGGGACAAACATATAATACAATAAATGTAAATCATTTATTTTCTAGGAAAGTTCGAGCTATGAACTAAAATTTTAACTTAGCACAAAACTAGTCTAATTAAAATTTAGCTGATGAAATCAGCGTTAAAAATTTTAATTAGTAGCTCGAACGACCGACAGAAAACAAAAGTGTTTGTCTAAATCTTTGATTTAGCAACAAACAGTTTCACAGAGTGCAAAAAGTTCATTGACGTTGTTGACCGAAGGTCAACATAGCATGGACTTTAGTCCACTTTTTTTACAATTGAAAGATATCGTATTATTGCGACAAAGTTTGACAAAAATGTTACAAAGAAATTCCGCCGAATTTCCACCCAAATTGGCGAAAAGTAGCAAAATAAAGCATAAAAAACAAGCAGATTAAATTTTGTGAAAACGTGAATATTACAGAAATATTTCAATTTATTTAAAATACAAAAAAGTGCTAATGAAATAGAAAATGTTTCCGATATATTGAGAGTAAATGTTAGAAAATACTGTTAGAGCTTATTTCTAAAAGATTTCTACAAAATTACAATTATGTTACACTTTACGGAAACCTATTGACCTAGAACGTAGGGTGGTAATATAATGGCTATGGTTGAAATGGGAAACAATATTTCCTTTTCAATATAAGCAGTTAGGTTACTACATAAGAAGGAAGAAAGGCTAACCTAACTATTAAAAATCAAACAAATTGCCTTTCTTTCAAAAAATAATTTTATAAGGAGGAGTTTTTCGTATGAAGAGCTTAAAGAAAACATTAGTACTTCTTGTTGTTTTCTCAATGATCCTTTCTACATTAGTTCCTGTATTCGCAGCAACTGACGTTGACGGATTAGATTGTGAAGATCAAGTAACAAGAATGGAAGCTCTTGGAATCATCAAAGGTTTTGAAGATGGAACATTCAGACCTACTGAAACAATCACAAGAGCACAAATGGCAGTAATTATTTGTAAAATGACAGGCGTTACAGACGCTATCGCAAACGCTAACAAGAACGTTGATTCTAAGTTTAGCGATGTAAAGGCTGGAGAATGGTACACAGGATATGTTAATATCGCTTCTAACAACGGTATTATCACAGGTTTCCCTGATGGAACATTTAGACCAAACGAAACATTAACACTTAACCAAGTATTAACACTTTGTGTTAAAGCTTTAGGAAGAGGCGGATATGTTGACAAAATGGGAACATGGCCTGCTAACTACATTGCAGAAGCAGCTAGATTAAACCTATTAAAGGATGTTAAGGGTGCTTCTGATGCTAACAGAGGAAATGTAGCAGTTATCTGCTGGAACACATTAAACGCAGCAACATGGTATGTTGATTCTGAAAAGTTAGACGGTGAAGTTGTTTTAGGAAAAGACAGCAAGACATTATTAGCAATTAATTTTGCTGATTTCACAACAACAAACGATACTTTCAAAGAAATTGAAGATATCGACATCACAAAAACAAATATTGATGATAGACAATTAAAACTTGAGGCATCAGTTTTTGAAGATGTAGACACAATCAAATCTTTTGATTTCGCAAAAGTTCCTTCTAAAAATAAAGACGAAAAGTCATATAAAGATGGAAACACAGTTATGATTTATGTTCCAGAAGAAGTATGTGAAGACTTAGATTCTTTAAGAAACAAGACAATCACACTTATTCTTGGTACAGACAACGAAGCAGCTTTAATCTTAGTTCAAGATGATGTTGTTGAAACAGCATTCTTAACAAAGTATGATAAAGATGCTCACAAGATCACAATTGATGGAACAACATACAAAATCCGTATGAATGGTCAAAGTGAAGATCTTGACGTTACATTAAATGATAACGAAACAGTATACACAACTTTAGAAGCTGCTTTAACAGCTCTTAACGTTGATGACTTCAAGAAAATTGAAAAAGCTATCGAAGCTACTGTTACTTTAGATGAAGATGATAAAGTTGAAGCAATCGATATGTTAGCATCAGCTGACTTAACAGATGCTTCACAAAACAAAATTTCTGCTGAAGTATTAGTAACAAAAGTAAAAGAAACAAACAGCAAATACACAATCTATACAACAGGTAAAAACATTACTTGGAATATAGATGATGAAGATGATTTAGATTTTCCTAAGGTATATGTTGACGGAAAGAAAGCTGATATCAG
>CAKSUD010000010.1 GCA_934500865.1 uncultured Clostridia bacterium
AAGGTAAGAAAATGGTATGAAATTCTTAAAAAGGGTACTGAGAGCGTAGTAGATAGGATATTCATAACTGGTGTAGCACCTATTACGTTAGACGGAATGACGTCCGGATTTAATATAGTTTCAGATATAACTAGAGATTTTAGATTTAACGAAATGATGGGATTTACTAAAAAAGAACTAATCGAAATGATGGAGCATCAAGGAATAACGAGTGAAAAAATAGATGAGTTACTTCCGGTAATGAAAGAGAATTATGACGGATATAGATTTTCATTAGACGCTGAGGAAAAGATGTATAATTCCAATATGACGTTATATTTCTTAAATCAGTATGTAGGACTAGGAAAAGTTCCGACTGAGTTAGTAGATGTAAATATAGCTAGTGATTATGCGAAAATAGGAAGAATGTTAAATTTATGTAAAGATGAAAAGCGTTTAGAGATACTAGAGACGACGGTATCTGGTGAGGGAATAATAAGTGGAATAACGGAAAAGTTTAATCCGGAAATAGGTTTCGGAGATAAAGAAATGGTTTCTATGCTGTACTACTTAGGCTACCTAACTATAGGTGAAACTGTTGGCATATATCCTAGGCTAACTATTCCAAATAAAATGATGAGAGAAATTTATTCGGATTATCTATTAAAATTAGTAAGAGAAGAACTAAAGATGGATTTTGATGTTGGAACAGTATATGAACAAATGACTTTAGAAACGATAACAACGGGAAAAATAGATAAAGTTATAGAACAATTAAAAAAATACTTAACTAATTTGTCTAATCGAGACTATCAAAGATTTGACGAAAAGTATGTAAAACTAATATTTTACTGCATAACGATGAATATGCAGATGTACTTTGTAAGGTCCGAAATGGAGGTAAGAAGAAAATATCCGGATTTATTACTAATTCCGAGAGAGAATGGCAAAGGCTATTATTCAGTAATGATAGAGTTTAAGTATCTAAAGAAGGAAGAGGCTAAAAAGTTAGAAGAAAAGAAGGAAGAGGCTAAGACGCAAATCGAAGAATATGCTAGTTTTGATGAATTAAAAAACTTACCTAATTTACGAAAGTATACTGTTGTGGCTGTAAATGATGAGATTTATATTGATGAAGTATAAAATAGTGAAGATATAATTCTAGAAGTAGGCGACATAAAATATTTATCAAATCTATTGACCTAATAAGCGTAAGGTGGTAAAATAAAAGAGTGTTTAATCACTAAATATTAAAATCTTATTGATTGAGAGGTCGTAAAATGTCTAATTCTACACAGAACACCCAGTCCACTTCAGCAAAAGGTTGGAGAAGCTACAGTTTAAGGAGCGATTTATACTATGGAAGAAGAAAGGTAACTGTTAACTCCGACAAGACGTACTATGCGATTGAAATTAACGGGAAAATTATTTCTCCGCTGTTTGAAAAGCTAACGTTAATGCCATCTTTTAACCATTGCGTGAATGACGGCTTGCATTTTTTAACATCTCCTGACGGTAACGAAATTATTTCCGAAAACTACAAGAAGATTGGAAACTTTTATACTATTCAAAGTCTTGGAAAATACTATGCAAAGGCTGAGTCTTTGGACGGAAAGCTTGGTACTATAAGTTCTAATGGCAATGTCTGCATAAAATTCGAGAATGATGTTTTAGAGAGGTTCGGAAGTGCATATGCAATTTGTGGAAAGATGGTTGATGGCGAAATGCGATACGGTATTTTTGCTTTAAACGGAGAAAAGGTGGTTGATTATAACTTTGTGGAGTATGAAATTACTCAAGAAAAAGCCGTTATGATAAAAGAGGATGGAGAAAAATGGTTTTATAGCAAATTAGGCACAAGGCTTAGAGTTTAAGCCTTACGGGAGAGTCTTCGGATTCTCCCGTTTTTTTGTTTAATGGGAAAGTGCTACTTTTTGTTCTAAAAACCTAATTTTTTTAATTTAAATGTCGATGAAGAGTATAGTGGGAAAGGGTTTGGATAAAATGGGAACTAAATGGAGCAAGTATGACAAATTATGGGTTGTTTTTTCGATAGTTTTAATTCTTTTAGGAAGTATATATAAATTTTCGTTTATTGTAGACTCTACTTCAAACATACTGTTAGAGATAATTTCAGGAGTTTTAGCTGTATGCGGTGTAACTTATGTTTTCGGAATTGCGAAGCAGTCAAAATTCGCGTATTTTTTCGGTATTGCTAATGTTATACTATATGCAGTTGTTTGCTATTCAAAAGGATTATACATAAGTACTGGATATAACTTATTATATAGTTTTCCTGTTATGATTTACGGATACATTAATTGGGGAAGGGTAGGAAACGAGGAAAATGACGGCATAAAGTCGCTTAGTAAGTTGGGAAGAGTATTTTTAGCTATTGGGATGATTTTTGCAGTTTGTGTTTTTGCATTCATTTCTAAGAATATCTTAAATGGAAGTAACGTAATTTTAGATGCTATTGTTTCGGTATCAATTTGCGTGGCTACTTTCTTGATGGCGAAAAAATACATCGAGCAATGGTTTTTATTTATAATTGCAAATTTCTTTGGCTTAATAATGTTTTTAACAATTAATTTTAATAATATGCAAGATATAGAATTACTAATTATGTGGTCAATATATTTAATAAATTCGTTTTATGGGATGTTTGCATGGAAAAAGACGTTAAAGGGAAATGACTGGGAGGAAAAATGATGAAAAAAGTTACAACTTTGATTTTGTGTGTTGCAGTTTTGGCTACGGTTTGTGTTGCTATGACTACGTCTGAGCGTCAACAAGCTTATGCGGATGTATTCAATCCGGGTGCAATAAATAAGGAAGAAACTATGGACAAGCTAATAGTTGAGCCGGAACCTATAATAGAAGAGCCAGTAAAAGAGGAACATGTTTATGACGGAATTGCATATCTTACTTTTGATGACGGACCTTCTACTACAATTACACCGCAAATTTTAGATATCTTAAAAGAAAAGAATGTTAAAGCTACATTTTTCGTAATAGGAAGTTATGCAAAAAGCCATCCGGAGCTAGTTAAGAGAGCATATGACGAAGGCCACACAATAGGACTTCATTCATATACACATAAAAAAAGTATGTTTAATTCGCTAAAAGCTTTTAAAGAAGAGGTGGACAAGACGTACGATGTGGTATATGATATTATAGGAGAAGCTCCTAAGTATTTTAGAATTCCTTATGGAACAAAAATAGGAAAAACTTTTAAGGATTATTTGAATGAAAAAGGTCTGAGTGTAATAGGATGGAACTGTGAAAGTTACGATTCAAGAACATATACAACTAAGCCGGAGCAGTTAGTTCAAGCCGTAAAAGATACAATGGGAACTAAAAAAGAAGTTACTGTTATAATGCATGATACATATGGAAAGCAAAAAACAGCAGATGCGTTATCTGACATTATAGAACATTTTAACGAAGTAAATTATGAGCTAAAGAAATATGAATAAATAGAAGGAGAAGTAGCAAATATGGCAATTTGGGCAATTTCCGATTTCCACTTATCCTTCGGTGTAAAAGACAAGCCGATGGATGTGTTCGGTAAAAATTGGGTGGCTTATGAAGAAAAAATAAAAGAGAATTGTCTTACTAATATAAAACCGGAAGATATAGTTTTACTTGCCGGTGATTTTTCGTGGGGAATGTACTTAGATGAAACAATTCCTGATTTTGAATTTTTAGAATCGCTTCCGGGCAGAAAAATTATGATTAAAGGAAACCATGATTATTGGTGGGAGACTCAAAGTAAACTTAATGCTTTTAAGAAGAAAAACGGATTTAATTCTGTTGAGTTTATACATAATAATTTTGTCGGACTGGATAAAATCGCGATATGTGGTACTAGAGGCTGGGAAATAGGAAGCACAGACGTAGATGAGGAGACTGATAGAAAAGCGTATGAAAGGGAAAAGGCGAGATTAATTCGTTCTCTTGAGGGTGCAAGTAAAGCGGGATATAATGAGTTTATTGTTATGCTTCATTATAACTTAGGAATTAACCAAGAATATGTAGATATATTAAAGAGTTATGGTGTTAAGCTATGCATTTTTGGACATTTACACGGCAAGACAGATTATATGGATTATGAAAAAGACGGAATTCGTTTTTTATGTACATCTTGTGATTTAATCAATTTTATGCCTATTTTAATCAGAAAATAAGGGGGAAGTTTTATGAATTTACCAAACAAAATAACTTTATCTAGAATTATTTTAGTACCATTTTTTATGATAATTATGTTTTTACCGATTCCGTATGTAAATTTAATTGCGTTTCTTGTTTTTGTTATTGCAGCCAGTACGGACTGTGTTGATGGACATTTAGCTCGCTCGAAAAATATGGTTACAAACTTTGGTAAGTTTTTAGACCCCCTAGCTGATAAACTTTTAGTTACAGCAGCGTTAATTGCATTAGTAGGTCAAGATAAATTACCTTCTTGGATAGCTACTGTAATTATAGCAAGAGAATTTATTGTTACGGGAATAAGGTTAATTGCAAGTGGAGAAGGAAGAGTAATTGCTGCTAGTATGTGGGGAAAAGTAAAGACAGTTACACAAATTATTGCTATTTCTTTACTATTAATAGATAAGTACAGACTTCCGGCAGAAGAGTCAGACATTTTTATGTTAGGTAAATTAGAAACTTTATTTGCGAATTTTATTCAAGCACCACTTGAAGGCGTTATAGGAATTTTATCTACAATTATGGTGATTGTTGCGGTTATTACTACTATTTATTCCGGATATGACTATATTGTAAAAAATAAAGATGTATTGAAATTGGAGGATTGTTAGTTTTGAGAAACATTAAATTTATTATTGAATATGACGGAACAAAGTATAATGGATGGCAGTCTCAAAAAAATGGCATTGGTATTCAGGAGATGATTACCAATGCCATTCATCAAGTTACAGGAGAAGAAATTAAGATAAATGGTTCAGGAAGGACTGACGCAGGAGTTCACGCAATGGGGCAAACTGCTAATTTCCTAACTAATTCGACTATTCCTATTGAAAAATTTCCGACTGCCGTTAACTCATTCTTACCGAAGGATATTGTTATAAAAAGTGCAGAAGAAATGGACGAGAAGTTTCATGCAAGATATAGCGTTAAGGGTAAAAAGTATATGTATATTATAAATAATTCAAAAATTCGTTCAGCGCTTGACTTTTATAGAGAGTATCACATAAATCAAGAACTTGATTACAAAAAGATGAAAAAAGCGTCAGAATACTTTGAGGGTACATATGATTTTAGAGGATTTATGGCATCCGGAAGTTCTGTAAAGGATACAATAAGAACTATCACAAAGGTTCAAATGAAAAAGCGTGATGACGGAAGAATTATATTTTCTTTTACAGGAGACGGATTCTTGTACAATATGGTTAGAATTATTGTTGGAACTTTGGTTGAGGTTGGACTTGGCAAAATTAAGCCGGAGGAAATTACTGATATAATTAAATCAAAAGACAGAGCACGTGCCGGTAAAACTGTACCTGCACAAGGATTATATTTAGTGGAGGTTTATTATTAATGAACATTTCAAAAGTATTTTTTACTACTGGGGATAATTTGAAATTAGTCGGATTGTTGTATGCTCCGGAGGTAAAAGGCATACTTCCGAGAATAATGAAGTTAAATAAAGTTGTTATTTTTATTCATGGAATGTATAGTGATTGCTTAAAAAGGCGTGACGATATTTTCGGCGAGGAATTAAATAAAGCGGGATATGCATACTTTACTTTTAATAATAGGGGAGCAGAAGTGGGCAATTTAAATATGGATATGTTACAAGGAACAGCCTTTGAAAATCCATATGACGGATACTATGATATAGAAGCTGCCATAAAAGCTATGGAGAAAAGAGGATTTAAGGAGATTCATATTATTGGACATAGTCTAGGATGCAGTAAGGTTTTAAATTGGTATCCTAAAAAGAAGGTGAATGTGGCGAGTGTTGGGCTTTTATCTCTAACTGCATTGTCGGATAAGTATCGCCAAATAGCGGGAGATAAAGCTTACAAAATGGCAATTTCTATTGTTGAATCTCAAATTTCAAAAGGCAAAGGAAATGAACTTTTAAGACCTGAGATTTATCCGAAACCGATTTCGGCAAATACATTTAATGCTATATTTAATAGTCAAAGTGAGTTTAATACTGTATTTTATGAAGATGAAAATTGGAAAGCTGAGTCATTAAATGTGATTGAAGAACCTTTATTTATGCGATATGGAACGGTAAATGAAACGACTACAAAGTCGGCTGACGAAACTGTTAATCTTATTAAAAAGCTTGTAAAAAATGAAAAGCTAGATGTCGGGTATGTTAATGGTGCAGATCATTCTTATCATGGTAAAGAAAACGAATTAATTAATGAGTATATTGAATTTTTAAAGAGAAAGTAATATAAACAAAAAAGAAACTGTAAAAAACTCGTCTGAGTTTTTTACAGTTTTCTTCTATTTATATAGTTTAATTTTCTAATGCAGTAACCATTCTAATACATTTATTTGCTTTATACCATTATGACTTGTGTATGGGGTGAAATCCATTGTAAGTAAATATTTTGGATTATGGTCATTGATGTTATCAAGTGGCAAAAGTTCACGCGTTAATGTGCTTTCGTCTTGCACAGTATATGCTACTTGGTAATATTCTTCGCCCATATCGTTAATAGCTATAAAATCCACTTCGTTATTTCCCACTTTTCCTATGTGGATTTCATATCCTCTTCTAAGAAGTTCTAAGTAAACTATATTCTCTAACAGATGCCCTTCATCAGCCTTTTTGCTGCCTAATAGATAATAACGTAATCCTATATCAGAAAGATAATATTTTGCTCCGGTATTTAGATATTGCTTGCCTTTTATGTCATATCTTTCGGCTTTATACAATACAAAAGCATCTACTAATGCAGTCAAATAGCTTTCTACAGTTGGAACGGAAATTTTTTTGCCGGCTGAAGTCATTGAATTGGCTATTTTTGTAGAAGAACATATATTACCGATGTTATCGGCCATAAAACGTATGATACTTTCAAGAGCAGAGATATCTGATATTTTTTTTCTGGTAGCAATATCTTTTAGGATTATCGAGTTATATATTCCTTCTAAATATGCACGGATTTCTTGCTTTGCTTGCAAGTTTAGAGTGTATGGAAATGAGCTGTTAACTAAATATTTATTATATTTCATAATTAGGTCACTTTCTCCTACATATGAAATATATTCTTTGAATGATAATGGTAGCATTTTAATTTCAACATAACGCCCTGACAGCAAAGTGGCTAATTCCCCTGATAATAGATATGCATTTGAACCGGTTATATATAAATCAACATTTTTCTTGATATATAGACTGTCACAGGTTTTTTGAAACTTTGGGATGTTTTGAACTTCATCTATAAAAACATAATTTTTCTTGTCAGGTAGCAATTTTTCGTTAATATAGTTGTAAAGGTCAATATAATTTTCAACAAAATAGAAGTCGGCATCCTCTAAATTTATTCTTATTATTTGATTTTCTTCGATACCTATGCTTTTTAAGTAGTCACAATATAAGTCAAATAAAGTGGATTTTCCACATCTTCTTATTCCTGTAACTATTTTTATTAATTCTTTATCTTTAAAACTTATCAGCTGGTTTAAGTATTGTGGTCTATTTATCATCATTATCCCTCCTAACATATTTAATTATAGCATGTTTAAATGCAGAAATCAACAATTTTGTAAAATGTGTTTTACAAAATTCTATATTATTGCAAATTTATAAAATACAATTCACACTTTCTGTAGTATGTTTATTTTTGTTAATTATTATTCATCTAATTAATAAGAATTAACTACACATTTTGCATATCAAGTATAAATATATTTTTACTTTCCTAAGAAATAAAAAAATATACATTAAAGTTTCTGTATAACATTTATTTTGCCACATATAATGGAATTGACGTTATATGGAGGCGAATGTATGTTAAATTATGAAGTTATAGGAAAGAAGATAAAAGATTTAAGAATAGAGAAAGGTATGAACCAAAAAGCCTTTGCTGAGAAGCTAGGTGTTTCAATTGGATTTGTAAGTCAAGTTGAGTCAGGAGATAAATGTTTTAATTTAAAAAGACTAGAAGAAGTATCTAAGGTACTTGGAAAGCCTGTTGCTTATTTTATTGAAGGAGCTAATTCTGATGATGTAAAAGCGATGGAAGAGGAGATACAATTTTTGCTTAGAAGAATTTCTCCGGACAAGTTAGAAATGGTGAGCAAAATGTTAGAAGTTATTGTTAATGAAGTTGAATAAGAGTAAAACTAAACGGTCAAGACCGTTCCCGATGATTTGTCGGGAATGATTTTGACCGCTTTTTTGTGCAGTTCTAGATTAACTTACGCAATTACTAATGCTTTACCTACGTCAAGCACATCAGGATTTTGCAAGTTGTTTATTTTTGCTAAATTTTCTACGGTTGTGTAGAACCTTTTTGCGATTTTCCATAATGTATCCCCTGGTTTTACGAAGTAAATTGTTATGCCTGTATTTATAATTGGAGCTTCTTCCATTTCAATTATATCACGGAGTAAGGAGAGGCTATTTGATGAGTTTTTATAACCTGAAACTGTCATTGATATTTTTACATCGTATTTGTCTCCTCCGGCAGGTGTAACTTCAATGTTACTTATTGATACATTTTCTAAAATATCTATGTCACTAGATAATACGTGTTCTAATGGCATATCTAGAGAAACACTATTTATTTTTCCGGTTGAAGGTGCTGAATATAATATTGTTACATCTATTACTCCTTTTAGCATATTGTTTTCGTTTTCTTTTTCTAATGTTACATTTTTCAATCTAGCAAAAGGGGCAAGAATTTTAACTTCGCCGTCTTCCGGTATCGATATTGAATCACGAAGTGACACATCCTCTGTTTGAATAGCTCCGTTTGTTTCATAATAAATTTCATCTCTTTGAGGAAGTAGATTTTTTGTTGTGTCATATACATCTTCTATTACGTTTATTTCACTATTTTGGAATACCTTTGCATTGGTTGCTATTTCTGTATCTACCTCAATAACTCTCATAAGTTCATCTGAATCAGGTAGAATTTTTAGGGCAACATTTTTTATTGTATTGATTATTTTTGCTACATCATTTTCGTTGATGTCGCGTATGTCTATGAATGTTGAAAAAGGTATAGTGGTTTCAAATGTGAATATTTCATTTGAATTATCAGCGGTATAATAGATTTTTATATGGAAATCTGCTTTTACAATTATCTTTCCTTCTGAGATAACTGAATCTTCATTTTCCATATTACATTCGTATTTTACTATGTCTTTTATATCCGGTGAGTCCGTTCCTAACATTGCAGTATCTTTTAGAGTGGAATTATTTGATGTTTCGGCTAGAAATGTTGGAACGGTTTGTGAAGACGTAAGGACTTTGGTTGTATCATTGTTTTCGACCGATTCAATGTAGTTTACTTTGTTTTGATTAGAGTATTTCAAATTTGCATTTAATTCTGCTGATACACTTAGTTTTCTGCCGTTTAGTATTAGAGAGGAAACTTTGGCAGGGGATATAGTCAGATTTATACAGGATTCTGAGGTTAAGTTCTTTGCGGCAAATGTGTTTTTAAATGGTATTGATGTTGAAATGCGGATTATTTCACTTGGGCTGTCCGCCGAAACATAGAGAATATTAAACTCGCAATCTCCTGAAAATGTTATTTGTCCGGAGTTCACCGAGTAATCATTTATTACCGGTACAGCATCTACAAAAAGTACCGAATCGACATCCGGTTTTACGTCCGGAATTATGACGTCTCCTTCGATAAAGAATGAGTCATTTACTTCCGGATAAGTTTGATTTAATGTAATTGAATTTTGAGTTAAGTCTATCATAAGTCATCTCCATTCTGCCGATATTCGGCTTGTTTTTTCTAATGCAATTTATGACTTTACGGTTTATTTTAGAACAAGTTATTGAAAAAAGAGAATATGGTAACAAAAAACGTTGACCGTAATTTTCAAATGTGATATAATGAACAAGTGAATATCCATATTTTATAGGGACATTTTTTTGTCCCTAAATAATTCTGAAGAAATTTTGGAGGAAAGAACAATGTTGAAGTCTTGGATTAAGTATAGCTCTTATGGTGGCGCGAATTTAGTTCCCGGTTCTTGTCATAAGATTACTGCGACTATTGAAGGGTATGATTACAACTACCTAGTGGACTGTGGACTGTTTCAAGGAAAGATAGCACGGAAGCAACCGGAACTAAATTTCAATTTACGTCCGTATGCTTGCGACATCTCTGCGATTTTTGTGACTCATGCTCATATTGACCACATTGGTAGGATCCCGGCTATGTATAAATGGGGATATAGGAATCCCATTTACGCAACGGCACCTGTTGTTGAGCTTTCGGCGATTATGCTAGAGGACTCAGCGAAAATTCAGCTAAGCGACTATTCAGCGATGGTTAAGAAGGAACTCTCTAAGAAGTATCGAGGAGAGGAGTATAAGGAAGTTGAACTACTGTATGAACTTACAGACGCAATTGATGTTATGGATCAATTTGTGCCTGTGGAAAGAGAAAAGGAAATACAAGTGACTCCGTTTTTGACTGTTACGTTTTATGACGTTGGTCACGGGTTAGGCTCTTCTGCCATTAAGCTATGCTTTAATAATGGAGAGGAAACTTGCAATCTACTTTTCTCCGGTGACTTAGGTAATGTCAACAATCCGATACTTAAAACTCCGGAATTTCAATACCATTGCGATATTGACGCCGTGTTTGTCGAGACCACTTATGCCGGACGGTTTCACAGCTCTCAAGAAGAAAACTGGGGGATGGTTCGTGAGGAAATCGCGAAAACTATCTTAGCCGGAGGCAGGGTTATAGTACCGGCGTTTGCGGTTGGAAGAACCCAAGAGTTACTATACCTTTTCTATGAGGATATGACCTCAAATGACGACTATGTTTCTGAGATTTTTAGGAAGACGAAATTCTATGTGGATTCTATGCTAGCAGTAGCAGCAACAAGAGTTTTCATGAAGTTTCCGGAGGAGTTTAACTCTAAAATTAGGAAAATGGCAGAAAACAACAAGAGCCCATTTTACTTCTCTAACCTAGAGTTGGTTGAGCTTAAGGAAAAGAGCATTGAGCTACAAAACAATAGACAGCCGTGTATTATTATTTCGGCAGCCGGAATGTGCGATGCAGGTAGAGTTATATTCCATTTACAGGACGCCATTGAGAAACCGGAAAACCTGGTGGTCCTTACGGGATACCAAGGCGACGGTACTCTTGGCAGAAAGCTTATTGACGGAGAAAGCATGGTTAAGATTGCTAAAAAGCAATGCCATGTACGTGCTAGGATTCTTTCCATCAATACCCTTTCTGGACATGCCGACCAAAATGGAATTATGCAATGGCTCTATAACATCGAACCCGGATATGAACTGTTTTTGATTCATGGAGAACCGGAGGCTCAGCAAGAATTTAAAAAGTTCTTGGAGGATGTTCATGGAATCAATGTTGTCCATTGCTCGACGATTCAAGTTGATGAGGAACCACAAGAACTACAAGTTGAAAGACGAAAGAAAGGAAAAAACAATGAGTTTAACAGAAAGAAAAAAGTGACGTTGCTCGAAGAGCAGTTACAAGACACAGAAGGTTGCTTCGGATGTGAGACTTTAAGAAACAAGCTTGCTAAGGAAATCAATGAAGTTAAGTCCATTCGTCGAGGAAGATAACCTTTAGCCTCTACCTAATTTATTGGGTGGAGGCTTTTTTTGCCAATTTTTAAATAAAAAAAAGAAAATCACTTGATTTTTGTTGCCATGTATGATAATATAAGTATGCTTGAATAAACGTTGCCGAAAGAGTGGGATTTCCCACTCTTTCGTTTGTAATAAGGGGGTAAATATGTCAAAGGTTGAAGAATCTGTATGGTCATGCATACAACCAAAAGTCGAAGAATTGGGACTTAGAATATATGATGTAGAGTATGTTAAAGAAGGTATGAATTGGTACTTAAGAGTTTTTATTGATAAAGACGGTGGCGTATCAATTGAAGATTGCGAAAATGTAAGTAGAGCGATAGATCCGTTACTTGATGAATTAAATCCTATAAAAACTGCTTATTCGTTAGAAGTATCGTCACCTGGAATTGAGAGAGTATTAAGACGCGATGAGCATTTTAAGAAATATATTGGTTCAAAAGTTGAAGTTTCATTATTTAAGCCAATAAATAACGTTAAAAAAATTGAATGTGTATTAAAAGATATAAGTGATGATGAGATCACAGTTAACTATGAAGATAACGATATAAAAATAGATAGAAAGAATATTTCTTTAGTAAAAACAATTTATGAGTTTTAAAATTTAGAGGAGGAAACGAAAAAATGAATTCAGAGGTTATTAGTGCAATTGCAGATTTGGAAAAGGAAAGAGGTATAAATGCAGACATTTTGTTTGATGCTATTGAAGTGGCACTTATTACTGCATTTAAGAAGAATTTTTATTCTAACGAAAACGTAAGAGTTTCTATGGATCGTAAAACAGGAGAAATTCATGTTTATGCTCAAAGAAAAGTGGTAGACGATGTTTATGACCCTGATACAGAAATTTCTTTAGCTGATGCAAAGGAGATTTCTAAAAAGTATGAATTAGACGATATTGTTGAAAACGAAGTTACACCTAGAAACTTCGGAAGAATTGCTGCTCAAACTGCTAAACAAGTAGTAATTCAAAGAATTAGAGAAGCTGAAAGAGAAGCGACTTTTACACAATATTCAGATAAGGATGGAGACATAGTAAACGGAATAGTTACAACTTTAGATAAAAGAGGGTTAGTTGTAAATATCGGAAGAACAGAGGCTCTACTTCCAACACAAGAATTAATACCTGGTGAAACATTTAAAATTGGTGAAAGAATTAAAGCATATATTACAAAGGTTGAAAAGAGTTTAAAAGGTCCGCAAGTATTTATTTCAAGAACTCATCCTGGCTTAGTTAAGAGATTGTTCGAATTAGAAGTTCCTGAAATTTATGAGGGAATTATTGAAATTGTATCTGTTGCTCGTGAGGCTGGTTCAAGAACAAAAATGGCTGTTATGACTAAGATGGAAAATATCGACCCGGTTGGTTCTTGCGTAGGACAAAAGGGAACTCGTGTTCAAAACATTATAAACGAACTTCGTGGAGAAAAAATCGATATAATAGAGTGGAGTCCTAACTATGCACAATATATTGCGAGTGCATTAAATCCAGCTGAAGTTTTAGCTGTTGATGTTAAGGAAGATGAAAAGACAGCTAAGGTTGTTGTTCCTGATAATCAATTATCTCTTGCTATTGGTAAAGAAGGTCAAAATGCGAGACTTGCTGCAAGACTTACTGGATTTAAGATTGATATTAAGAGTGAAACTCAAATTAAAAACGAGATTTTGGAGATATAATTTGGAGGGAAATATGAAAAAAATTCCTATGAGAACCTGTATTGGGTGCAACAATGCAAAACCAAAAAAGGAATTAATAAGAATAGTAAAATCATCAGATGGAGAGGTTTCAATTGACTTTACCGGTAAGAAAAATGGTAGAGGCGCATATGTTTGTCGTGATATTTCTTGCTTGGAGATGGCTATAAAAACAAAACGGTTATCAAGAGCCTTTGAAATGCCGATAGAGAATGAGGTATATGAAAAATTAAAAGTTGAAATAGAATCTGAAAGTGATAATTAAGAGGTAAAAATATGGATAAAATATTGTCATTACTTGGTTTCGCAAAAAAAGCAGGCAAATTAGTTACAGGTTCAAATGCAGTTTTAAGAAGCATATTGTATGGAGAAAGTGAACTGGTTATTGTGACTAAGGACGCGGGAAGCAGTGTGCATGAGAAGTTTTGCCGAATTTGTGAGGAAAATGATGTGGCGTTTTTTTGCATAGGTAAGCAAGAGGAGTTTGAAAGAGCTACTGGTGAAAAAAATAAGGTAATTTATTCTGTTATAGATGCAGGATTTGCGAATAAATTAAAGCAACTGTGTAAAGAGGCTAAAGGAATTTAATGGAGGTGCAGTAATTGAGTAAAATTAAGGTTTATGAAATGGCTAGAAAAGTTGGAATGAGCAACAAAGATTTTCTTATGAAACTTCAAGAGTGGGGAATTGAGTTAAAGAGTCATTTAAACGTAATTGAAGATTCTGATATGAAAATCATCGAAGGAAAGCTAAAACAAATTGGAGATAAAAAGGGAGAAATGAAGAATTTGAATACTAATAAAGATACTAAAAAAATTGAAAAGAAAAAAGATGAACCAAGAATAATTCGTAGAGAAATTGTTCAAGTTAGAGATGAAGAAGTTATTCCGGAGAATAAAAAACCTAACTCTGATTTTGATTATGATTTAAAACCTAAAAAGGTTGCTAATCCTGAACAATTTAGAAGAAGTGATGCCCAAATAGAAAAGAAAAATGCACCTATTCCAAGCATTATGGATTTATTTAAGCCTAAGACAGAACCTAAAAAGGAAGAAGCAAAGGCTGAGCCCAAGAAGGCTGATGCCCCTACTCCTGTTACTGAGCCTGTAAAGGAAGAAAAAGAAACTTTAGCGGTAGAAATAAAAGAAACTAAAGCCGAAGAAGTAAAGCCTAAGGAAGCAGTTCCTGAAAAAGCACCTGTAAATAATAGTCAGGCAAATAATAAGACTCAAATGGCAAATAACAGGCCACAAAATAACAACAGACCTCAAAACAATAATTATCAACAAGGTCAAAGACCACAAGGTAATTGGCAAAATCGTAATAACCAAAGTAACAATGGTCAAAATCGTCCACAAGGAAATCGTCCTCCATTTAACAAACAAGGCGGAGATAATAAACGTCCTCAATTTAATAGAAATCAAAATGGTGGTGCGAGACCAAACGGAGTTGAAAATCAATTAAAACAAGCATTAAAAGATACTCCTGTTGAACAACCAACAAAAGAAGTAAGACAATATAAGCCAAAGCAGCAACAAAATAATAATGATAATCAAGATAGGAGACCTGCAAGAGGACCTAAGAGTAACGACCATATTGGTAATTTCAGCAGAGAACACTTAAAAGAACTTAGAGCAGGACATAAGGTTTCAGACTTACTTGACGATGATGATTCACTTTTACTTAATTACTATGATTTAGATAGAAGAGGTAAATCGGGAAATAAGAAAAAGAAGGAAGAACAAAGAGTGTTTGAACAACCTAAACAATTACCATTTAGCATTACTGTTGGGGATAGTATTACAGTAAAAGAACTTGCTGAAAAATTAAAGAAAACTTCTGCTGATGTTATAAAGAAATTGCTTTCTTATGGAGTAATGGCAACAGTTAACCATGAAATAGATTATGATACAGCTGCTACAATTGCTGAAGAATATGGAATAAAGATAGAAAAAGAAGTTGTTGTTAAGGCTGAAGATATATTATTTGATGATTCACCAGACATAGAAGCAAACTTAAAACCAAGACCACCGATAGTTGTTGTTATGGGGCACGTTGACCATGGTAAAACATCGCTATTAGATGCTATTCGTGAAAGCCACGTAATAGATACAGAAGCTGGCGGAATTACACAACACATTGGTGCATCTACTGTTAATATAAACGGAAAAGATATTACTTTCCTAGATACTCCTGGACACGAAGCATTTACATCGATGCGTGCTAGAGGTGCACAAGTTACAGATATAGCTATTCTAGTTGTTGCCGCCGATGATGGAATTATGCCTCAAACTATTGAAGCTATTAACCATGCAAAAGCAGCCGGAGTTTCTATTATAGTTGCAATAAACAAGATAGATAAAGAAGGTGCAAACCCTGATAGGATAAAACAAGACCTTATGAATTATGGTGTTGTTCCTGAAGAATGGGGTGGAGATGCAATTTGCGTACCTGTATCAGCTAAGAAAAGAATTAATATTGATGAACTTCTTGAAACAGTTACTTTAGTTGCAGATGTACTTGAATTAAAGGCTGATCCAAATCGTCAAGCTAAGGGTACAATTATTGAAGCAAAGCTAGATAAAGGTAAAGGACCTATCGCAACACTACTTGTTCAACGTGGTACAGTAAATGTTGGAGATACAGTTGTCGCAGGAAATGTTGTAGGGCATATCCGTGCTATGACAGATTCTAGAGGAAGAAGAATTAAGAAGGCAGGACCTTCAGTTCCGGTAGAAATTACAGGACTTCCTGAAGTACCTGAATCCGGAGATATTTTCTATGTTGTTCAAGATGAAAAACTTGCTAAACAATTAGTAGAAAAGAGAAAGTTAAAGAGAAGAGAAGATACATTGAGAGCTACTTCAAGGGTTACTTTAGATGACTTATTCGATAAGATTTCAGCAGGAGAAGTTAAGGACTTAAATATCATCGTAAAAGCTGATGTTCAAGGTTCTGTTGAAGCTGTAAAGCAAAGCTTAGAGAAGTTATCTAATGATGAAGTAAGAGTAAAAGTTATCCATGGTGCAGTTGGTGCTATTACTGAATCTGATGTAATGTTATCTCAAGTTTCAAATGCTATTATTATCGGATTTAACGTTAGACCGGAAGCTACTGCAAAAGCAACAGCAGAGCGTGAAGGAGTAGATATAAGATTATACAGCATAATTTATAATGCTATTGAAGATATATCTGCTGCTATGAAGGGTATGCTTGCTCCTAAGTTTAAGGAAGTTATTGATGGCCATGCAGAAATTAGACAAATCTTTAAGATACCTAGTGTCGGAAGTATTGCCGGAAGCTATGTAACAGATGGTAAGATTTCAAGAAATTCAGATATAAGATTAATAAGAGACGGTATTGTAGTATTTGAAGGAAAGATATCTTCATTAAAGAGAGAAAAAGATGATGCTAAGGAAGTTAATGAAGGATACGAATGTGGTATCGGCTTAGAAAAATATAATGATATAAAATTGGGAGATGTGATTGAAGCATATTCTCAAGAGGAAATAAAGCAGTAATCACGCTTTTAGCAACTTAGGGAGGAATGTTACTATGGAGAGAACAGACAGAATTGCTGAAGAGATTAAAAAAGTTATAAGCGAAATGATACAAAACGAGCTAAAAGACCCTAGAGTAAAAGGGCTTATAAGTATAACAAAGGTTATGCTTACAAAGGATTTAAAGTTTTGTAAGATTTATGTTAGCGTAATGGGAGCAGATAAAGAAGAAGTGCTTCAAGGCATAAAGAGTGGAGCAGGTTATATGAGAAAGGAACTTGGAAACAGAGTTCAAATAAGAATATTGCCTGAACTTCAATTTGTAATTGATGATTCTATTGAATATGGTGCTCACATTGACAAAGTAATTAGAGACATTATGTAAGAATAGTTTTAGCAACCAAAATAACACCGCATATGTAAATGAAGCGACTTTACGAAGTTTTTAGTCGGTTCTCCAAATTTGCCGAAGGCAAAACCGTCAAAATTTCGTGGATGAAATTTTGAGCGAAAGTCGACAAGGATGTCGACTTTGAGCGACGGTTGGTAATTTGGTTAGAACCTTTAAAAACGTAGTTCAGTGGAGCGTAATTTACATATGCGGTGTTATTTTGGTTGAATTAACATATTAGAAGGTGGGAAAGTTAATGGATAAAATTATAGAAAAATTAAGATTATCAAATGATATAGTTTTGCTTGTACATGAGAGCCCCGACGGAGATGCTATTGGCAGCATAATTGCATTATATAGAGCACTTAAAAAAATGGGAAAAAATGTAGAGGCTTTTATTGAAAAAATACCTTCAAACTGTGAATTTTTAATTGGTTCAATAGGAGAAGAAATTAAAGTGTTTGAGGATATGGATGAAAATAGAAAATATGATTTATGCATAGCACTAGATTGTGGTGACGCGGATAGAATGGGCAAGGCTAAAGTCCTTTTTGAAAATGCTAACAATACTATTTGTATAGATCACCATTATACAAACATAGGGTATGCTAACCTAAATTATATTGACGGGGAGGCTGCTGCTACCGGAGAGATACTTTATGATATGCTAAGTAAAATGGATATTATAGATAAAGAGATTGCAATGGCACTGTATGCTGCTGTTTCGTCAGATACAGGAAACTTTAGGCATAATAATACCCAAAAGCACACTTTCGATATTGCTGGAAGCCTTGTAGAATACGGAATAGACGTTTCAAAGATTTCATATCATTTATTTTCTGAGACATCATTAAATAGAATGAGATTTATGGGAAATTTACTTCAAAATGTTGAAGTTGAGTTAGATGGAAAAGTCGGAATATTAATAGCTAAGAAAGAAGACATTGAGAGATTTAGTGTTAATGATAGTGAACTTGAAGGAATGGTTGATTTCGCTAGAGATATAAAGGGAACAGAGGTAGGAATTTTTATAAAGCCACACAATGAAATGTATAAAGTAAGTTTACGTTCTAATGGAAATGTGGATATTTCCGGAGTGGCCGGGAAATTTAACGGTGGTGGTCATAAGTTTGCTGCCGGTTGCAGATTTGAAGGAAAAACTGCCGAGGAAGTTCGTGAATTATTACTTATAGAGTTGAAAAAGATTTTGTAGAAGAAAAGGGGCTGTAAAAAAACTCAAAAATCAATAAAACTAGTGTACTATACTTCACTCAACAAAAATATTTTTTGTGGCAAGTGTAGAATAAAGCTAAAGGCCGGAACGGAGCTTACGCTCACGACCTGGGCAACTTTAAAATTTGTTTTACATAGATGGACAAAAAAGCAATTTTTGTTTTATTCAGTATAGTACACTGTTTTATAATAACGAATAATGAGTTTTTTTACAGCCCCTTTTTTTACAAAGTACTTGAAATTTACATTGAAAAAGTGATAACTTATAGGTGGAAGATGAATTTGATACGGAGGATATTATGAATAAAAACTTTAAGTCCGGATTTGTTGCGATTATAGGCAATCCGAGTGTTGGTAAGTCAACTTTGATAAATTCTATAATAGGAGAAAAAATTGCGATTACGTCCAATAAACCTCAAACTACGCGTAATGCCATAAAGGGTATACTTACGGGTGAGGACTGCCAAATAGTATTTTTAGATACTCCCGGGGTAAATAAAACTAGAACAAGACTAGGAAAGTTAATGGATAAGAGTATTAATGATTCTATTGCCGGAACAGACGTGGTTATAGCGATGGTGGATTTAACGAGACGTATTAATACAGACCTATTTTTAGGGAAACTAAACAAGGTAAAATGTCCTGTTATACTTGTGTTAAATAAAATAGATAAAATTAAGGATAAGCAAGAAATTCTTAATGTTATAAGTGAGTATAATGCTTTATATAAGTTTGATGAAATTATACCTGTTTCGGCTACTAAAAAGGAAGATGTTAAGAAGGTTTTAGATGCAGTTATAAAACGTCTTCCATATGGACCTCAGTATTATCCGGAGGATATGATTACAGATAGCCCAGAGAGGGTAATGGTTGCTGAAATTGTAAGGGAGAAAGCACTAGATTTATTGTCAGATGAAATACCTCACGGCATAGCTGTTGAAGTAGAAAAGATGAAAAAAAGACTTAATCAAGAAATTGTAGATATAAATGTTACAATATATTGTGAAAAAGAGTCACATAAGCCTATAATAATAGGACGTGGCGGTAAAATGTTAAGAGAAATCGGAAGTCGTGCAAGAGTAGATATAGAAAGATTTTTGGAAACAAAAGTATTCCTTGAAGTTTGGGTGAAAGTAAGAGAAGACTGGCGAGATAGCGAAGCTGAACTTAGAAATCTACACTTTATGGAATAATTATCAAGGTATTAATTAGTTACAAAATGCAAAAGGTAGTAAAAAGGAACAAAGGAAAATAAAGAAGTTTAATTTCTGATGGAGGAATGAGTATGTTAAAGGAAGAATTATGGCAATATTTTAAAAATACCGGTTCGGTCGAAACATATTTACTTTATAAGACAATGGAAAAGTATAAACTAGAGACGTCAAAAGATTTATCAAGAGTATTAGATGTTAAAAAATATAAAAATTAATGTTGTTTTGGAGGAAAAGTGGAAACAAGAAGATTAGTAAAAACCAAGGGAATAGTACTTTCTGAGGTTAACTTTTCCGAATCGGATAAAATGCTTACTGTCTTAACGCCTGATTTAGGTAAAATAAGTTGTGTAGCCAAAGGCGCAAGAAAGATGCAAAGTACATTACTTGCAGCGTCCCAGATGTTTGCATTTAGTGAAATGGTTTTATACAGGGGTAGAGGAGAGAATTACTATATTAATTCGGCAGAGCTTATAGAACCGTTTTACTCTATAAGAACCGATTACGAGAGACTAGAATGTGCTATGAACTGTGTAAAATTCATAAGGCGCTATGTACAGGAAAACCAAATGTCTGTTTATGTGCTGAAGTTACTGCTTAATACGATTTATTTGCTATCTGTGAGTGAAAAAAATACAGAACTTATACAGAGCGTATTTGAGCTAAAAGCGGTGTGCTTGTTTGGATTTAAGCCTAACTTTAATGGTTGTGTTGAATGTGGTGAAAGAAATGTGACCGGATTTAGCATTAAAAAGGGTGGCTTGATATGCAAGGGATGTTCATGCTTAGATAAAGGAGTTATAAGTTTAAGCGAAGGGGCAGTAACAGCTATAAGATACATTATTCAAAGTGATTTAAAAAAGTTATTTTCTTTTGAAGTAAGCGAAAGTGTTTTGGCTGAAATAAAGTACTTTAACAATATTTATATAAAAGATAAATTAGAATAAAGGGAGGCTTATTTATGGGGTTACTTGAAGGAAAGAACATTTTAATTATGGGAATCAGAAATAAGTGGAGTATTGCGTGGGGAATTGCAAAAAGTTGTGATGCTCAAGGCGCAAAGCTTATTTTTACATATCGAGGTGAAAGAGAAAGGGAGTCTGTTGAAGAGTTATTAAGAGACTTCCCAGGATGTCGTGCTTATGCTTGTAATGTTGAAAATGAAGACGAGGTTGATGAGCTATTTGATAAAATTAAAAAAGAGTATAAATCATTGGATGGAATAGTTCATTGCATTGCTCATGCTCAAAAGGAAGACTTAAAAAAGGATTTCTTAGAAACTTCAAAAGAAGGCTATTCTCATGCATTAGATGTTACATCTTATTCATTAATTTTAGTTGCAAAACATGCTAAGAATTTAATGCCAAATGGCGGAAGTATTGTAACAATAAGCTACTATGGAGCTAGTAAGGTTATGCCGGGGTATAATCTAATGGGTGCTGCTAAAGCTGCACTAGAAGCTAATGTAAGATATTTAGCGAACGAGATAGGGCCTATTGGAATAAGAGTTAACTCTATATCTTCAGGCCCAATTAAGACTATATCATCTAGAGAGATAAATGATTTTAATAGTATGCTTGAAATTGTTGAAAAGAAATCACCACTTAAGAAGTCTGTTACACCTGCTGAAATAGGAGATTCAGCGGTATTTTTACTAAGTGAATTGTCAAGAGGAATTACAGGTACGAACCTTTATGTAGATAATGGTTATCATATAATGGGAATATAAATAGAATTAGAGGAGATTTAGAATGGAATTTAAAAAATGTGAACATTGCGGAGAACAGATACATATAAGGAGTAAAAAATGTCCGTTTTGTAATGAAGTGGTAGAGGAAAATCCTGCACCGGAAGAAATAATTAGAGAAGATGAACCGGAGATAAATAATGCGGTTGAGGAAAATAAAGAGGATGAAACTAGAGAAAATGAAACTAAGGAAAATGACATCCAAGATGCAATTAATGAGTTTAAAAAGGGTGACAATGAGATTAAAGAAAATGTTAATTTTGTTGTGGGTAATGGAGAGCCAAAAGACTATGTATATAAAGCAGAGGTTCGACATAGTATAGAATATGTAGAACCAATGTCAAATTGGTTTAAGGTGTTTATTTCTGCATTGTGTACTTTTCCGTTAATAGGTCAGTTACTTGGCTCATTTTTAGGTGTATATTTTGTAACCTATGAGGATACAGATAGAAAGGGATTTGGGAAGGCTTTAATTACACTTTCCATTGTTATGTTCTTTATCTATTGTGCATATTTAGCTCAAGTAATGGCATTAATGCAAAATTTAGATTTAGAAGCGTTATATAATTCGCTTGGGAAATAGCTATAAATTTCAATAATTTCTTTGTAAACTATTGAAATTTTTGGCAATTTAGGTTATTATATATGAGTTGAAAAGAATTATAGGGGGTTTTATTTATGATAATGGCAGGAGATTTTAGAAACGGAACTACTTTTGAAATGGACGGACAGGTATATAAAATTGTAGAATTCCAACACGTTAAACCAGGAAAAGGAGCAGCGTTTGTTAGAACAAAGTTAAAGAATGTAATGAACGGTTCAGTTTTAGAAAAAACATTCAATCCAACTGAAAAATATGAAAATGCTCAAGTAGAAAGAAAAGAAATGCAATATTTATATGAAGATTCCGGATTATATTATTTTATGGACACTGAAACATACGAACAAGAACCATTGAATAAAGAACAATTAGGAGATGCTTTAATGTTCGTAAAGGAAAATATGAACGTAAAAGTATTATCTTACAAGGGGAATGTATTTGGTGTAGAACCACCAACATTCGTTGAACTTGAAATTACAGAAACAGAACCGGGCTTTAAGGGAGATACAGCTACAGGTGCTACAAAACCTGCAATTGTTGAAACAGGAGCTAAAGTTCTAGTACCTTTATTCGTTAACCAAGGAGATGTAATCAGAATCGACACAAGAACTGGTGAATACATGGAAAGAGTATAAGGAGAGTGTAAAATGGGAGAAAGAACTGAAAAGATTAAAAGACTTATTGAAAAAGAAAAGGATAGCATGGATGTAATTGCCGAAATGCTTGACCTTTTTGAAGAAATGGAAGAAGAAGTTGAAGAATTAAATAAGAAGTATAACGACTTAGAAGATGAATTAGATGCCATGAATGAAGACATTAGTATGCTAAATGATGGTATGCATGTTGAAGAATATGATGATTCTGTATTCTCAGCAGTTTGTCCTTATTGTCAAGAAGAAATCGAAATCGATTTGGAAAAGCTTGATGATGATGAAGATTTTAAGTGCCCTAAATGTGGTAAAGAAATCACATTAGAATGGGATGATGAGTGTGATTGCGGTTGCTGTGGAGATCATGAACATGATTGTGACTGTGATGATTGCGATTGTGACGACGATGAGGAATAAAGTCGAGATGTGAAAAAAATTAATGCTGGAGGGTCTTGGCTCTTCAGCACTATTTTTTTCACACAAAAATAATAAAAATCATATTATATAAAAAAAGTGGACTAAAGTCCACGCCATGTTGACCTTCGGTCAACAACATCAATGAACTTTTTTTGTTTTCTTTCGGTCGTTCGAGCTACTAATTAAAATTTTTAACGCTGATTTCATCAGCTAAATTTTAATTAGACCGGGTTTGTACTAAGTTAAAGTTTTAACTCATAGCTCGAACTTTCCTAGAAAATGAATAAAGTATTTTTACATTTTGTCGGTTCCGATAACTTGTTTTATAATACAAAAGGAGTGTGTATATATGGAGAAAAATGTTTACTTGGACCACGCAGCTACTACATATGTAAAAAAGGAAGTTTTAGATGAAATGATGCCGTTCTTTACACAAAGTTTCGGTAATCCGTCTTCTATATATAAATTAGGACAGGAGAATAAAAGAGCAGTAGATTTAGCTAAAGAGAGAATTGCTAAAGCAATAGGGGCAACACCTAATGAAATATATTTCACAGCCGGTGGGTGTGAAGCAGATAACTGGGTAATTAAGGGAATCGCTTTTGCAAATATGAATAAAGGGAACCATATAATAACAACATCTATTGAGCATCCTGCAATAATTAATTCTTGCAAGTTTTTAGAGAAACACGGTTTTGAAGTAACATTACTTGGAGTGGATGAGAATGGTCAAGTAAGGCTTGATGAGCTAGAAAATGCAATTAAAGATAATACGATTTTAATATCTGTAATGTTTGCAAATAATGAAATAGGTACAGTTCAGCCAATAAAAGAGATTGCTGAAATTGCGAAAAAGCATAATGTTTATTTCCATACGGACGCAGTCCAAGCGGTTGGAAGTTTAAGAATAGATGTTAAAGACTTGGGAGTAGATATGCTTTCTATGTCGGGACATAAATTTTATGGACCAAAGGGAATAGGAGCATTATATATAAAAAAGGGAACAAAAATAGACAGCTTAATTCACGGGGGCGGTCAAGAGCAAGGAAAACGTGCCGGAACAGAAAATGTACCTGCAATTGTTGGAATGGGTAAGGCAATTGAACTTGCTTACGAGAATTTTGATGAAACTACAAACAGAATAATTGCATTAAGAGAGAAGCTAATAAACGGAGTGTTAAACAATATTCCGCATGTTAGATTAAATGGACATAGAACTAAGAGGCTTCCGGGAAATACAAATTTTTCATTTAGCTTTATTGAGGGAGAGTCCCTATTATTAATGTTAAATATGAAGGGTGTTGCCGGTTCAAGCGGTTCTGCTTGTAGTTCAGGTTCACTCGATCCATCTCATGTGTTACTTGCAATTGGATTAGACCATGGAACAGCACATGGTTCATTAAGACTTACACTAGGTGCAGAAACAACAGAAGAAGATATTGACTATGTTTTGGGTATATTACCTGGAATTGTGGAGAAATTAAGAGAAATGTCTCCATTAAAGCCGGAGAATTAATAATACGAAAAGGAGAAAAGTATATGGAATATTCAGAAAAAGTTTTAGACCATTTTTCAAATCCTCGTAACGTTGGCGAAATAAAGGATGCCAACGGGATTGGACAAGTTGGTAACCAAAAATGCGGAGATATAATGAAGATTTATTTGAAGATAAATGATAATGATATTATAGAGGATGTAAAGTTCCAAACATTTGGATGTGGTGCTGCTGTTGCAACTAGCAGTATGGCGACAGAACTAATTAAAGGGAAAAGTATAAAGGAAGCAATGAAGCTTACTAATAAGGCGGTTGTGGAAGCACTAGACGGACTACCTCCGGTAAAGTTACATTGCTCGGTTTTAGCTGAAGAAGCTGTAAAGGAAGCTATTAATAATTTCTTAAAAGAAAATGGACGAGCTGATGAAGTACAAGAAATTTGCGGTGGAAACTGCTGTGCTTGTAATGCTCATGGATGTGATGAGAAATAGTGGACGGATTTATTAATGTATATAAGGAAAAAGGTCAGACATCTCATGATGTTGTAAATAAAGTGAGAAAGATTTTTGCTACAAGAAAAGTAGGACATACCGGTACGTTAGATCCTAATGCTACCGGTGTTCTGCCGATAGCTGTTAATAATGCTACTAAGGTTATAGAGTATATGGAGCATGACGACAAAACTTACGTTGCTGAACTTACTTTAGGAATAATTACAGATACAGAGGATATATGGGGAAATATATTAGAAGAAAATTCTGTTAATGTAACTAAAGATGAAATAGAAGATGCAATAAAGTCTTTTATTGGAAAACAAAAGCAAGTTCCACCGATGTATTCCGCATTAAAGATAAATGGTAAAAAGCTTTATGAATTAGCTAGAGAAGGGAAAGTTATTGAGCGAGAAGCTAGAGAAATCGAGATTTTTGACATTGAGGAAATTAAAGTCATAGAAAATAAAGTCTCCTTTAAGGTGCATTGCTCTAAGGGTACATATATTCGAACTTTATGCAAGGATATAGGTGAGAAGCTTGGCTGTGGTGCGACTATGTCGGCACTTAAGCGAGTACAATCCGGTGATTTTACTATTGATACTGCTGTAAAATTATCTGAACTTGAGGAAGATAAAGAAAAATATATCTTAGATTTAGAGATTCCGTTAAGGAAATTTAGTGTAATAGAGCTAAATGAGGAAGATGGAAGAAGGTACATAAACGGAATTAAACTAAAAACAGATATGCCGGACGGAATGTATAGGATTTATATAGAAGGAAAGCTTTATGGAGTGTGTAGAGTTAGAGGTAATGTGATTAGAAGTGAAAAGAGGATTTAGTTAAAAAACCGGTGGTAATGAGGGTTACCGCCGGTTTCTTTGTTAGAAATTAGATGTCTTTCTTTGAAGAAAACAATGATTTAATTATGTCTCTAGTTAAAATGCAAATTACAACGAATAATAAAACACTTACATATGCAATTGGGATACTCACATTTTCAAAGAGGAATGCAAAGTAGCAATATAGTGAAACGAAATTTACAGCTACCGTGATAAACCATTTTTCTTTATTTAGCATTAAATAAATTATACTAAGTATATCGGCTGAAAATATGTATCTGTCATGCATATGTGGCAAGAAAAAGACTGATGTCAGTACACACCATAACCCTAAGCTTACTATTTCTTTTTTCGTTAATTTCCTTTTTACCAAAAATATTATAAATGCTGAAAATATAAAGATAAAAATCGTAAATAACGTTCCCCATTTTGGAAGTGATTCATTAGGTGTATATATTAAATTCTGCCCCTTTAGGAATAGGTTATATATTCCGGCAAAGTTCATACTTATATAGTGAGAATACGTTTTTGTTTGGTTTATATAAATTGACATGCAGTCTTGTATGCTTCTCCCGGCAAGCATTGCAGGGATACATAGCACAAAGTTCGCAAGAGGGATAAGCATAAAGTGCAGAATTGAAAAATTACGCTTATTTATATAAACTAATATATATACCGGAAGAAGAAAAATAAATTGTAGTTTAAATGCAAATGAGATACCTAAGAGTATAAACGATTTAAAGTACTTTTCCTCTATTAAGTACATAAATGAAAGCACTAAAAATGTGGTATATATTGAATCGCATTGTGCCCAAGCTGACGAATTTAAAATTACAGTTGGTAGCATAACTACGATGACATAAGTAATAAAGGCATATAATCCCCTGTTCTTATGTTCTTTAAACAATTTGTGCACAAACATCATACAAGATAATGCAAGCATGTAATCAAAAAATATAGATAATGCTTTTATAGAGTATAGGGGTGGAAAAGGAAGGTAGGTAAGTAGGGCTACTAAAGTTAAATAAGGAGCATTATAATCACCAATGCTATATTTTAATGCCGAAAGACCTCCTAAGTCATAAAGGTCATCATACCAAGGAAGTAAAAAAGAAACGTAATCTGTTGTTTTAAAGTCTATTAAAGTTATTCTTATTACTAGGGAAAATAAAGTAATAAGAATGGCAAAAATTAAAATCATATGTTCATCTATAAATTTCCAAAATTTTTCACGCCAATTCATAAAAACCTCCATTCTGACAATAAATTGCCAACGAAAAACATAATTAAGCATTCATTTTATCAAGATTTAACACGTATATGTTACCAATTTTATTCAAATATTTCAATATAAAAAATTATTTCAGTATTTACAATTTAATTTCATTTTAATACAATAATCATAAAGTTAAATAGAAACATGCCGATATTTAAATTGTAGTTTTATAATTTTACTTAGAGTAACCTCAAACGTTGACATGACGCCGTTAAAGAGGTATAATGTAAATAATAAGTATAGTTATGTAAACTAAAAATATGTTTAAAAGAAAGGAAATGAACATATGAAAAAGTTTATACTTTGTTTGCTAGTACTATGTTTCTTTAGTGTTTTACCTTCTAATGTTTATGCAGATGCGATAGGTAAGACCAACTTCACTGTGGGGAAAATTGAGTGTTATAATATTTCTGAGTATAAGATATCAGGATACTTTGAAGTAAAAAACAATAGTGGAGTTTATTATCCGGAATTAAATTATACTATGTATTTAGTACCATCTGATGCGGATGTAATAGGGCGTCGGATAAATTCAGCTTATGTTAGTGGAAGTGTTCAAAAATTTTCACTTAGTCCATTTGAAAATAAACTAGTGGCTTTTGAGATAAGAATTTCTCAAATCCCAGATAAATTATACGATTTAGGAGTAGTTATTTCAGATAATGCTTCTGAGTTGTCAGCCATAGAATACTTACGATATTTAAAACTTGGTAAAGAGGAACAGTATATTGCTTCAGCAGAAAAAGTGGCAAATTATTATAAAATAAAGGACTTTGAAAATTCGTTATCCGGCCCATATATGGAGCCTGGAAAATCTCCGGACGCATATCTAAAAGTAAAATCTACTTATAAGAAAGATATTTCAGTAATTCCAGAATATACAGTTTATAGAAGAGGTGTGTATTATGGAGACTGTAAACCTATTAAAAGAGAAGTCGGAGAAAAGGTAACATTAAAAGCGGGTGAGACTAAAGAACTAAAGCTTAAATTACCTGTGATGCTAGAGCCAGAATCATATTATATAAAGGTAAGATTATTAGATGAAAATGATAAAAAAGTTTCTGGAGAATACTACTTTAGATATGTGGTAAATGGAACGACTGCAAAAATTTCTTCGATAAACACTTTATACGATTATTCCAAAAAGGAACTAAAAATTTTCTATAATATAATAGGTTCGTCTGATGGTAAAACTATAACTAATGCAGAAGTTGAAACAGGAATTCTTAGAGAGGATACAGGTAATATTATAGACAGATACTTTAACAGGTCTGATATACTTGGAACAGAGTATATGCTTAGTTTTAAGATAAGAGTCCCGGATGATAATCCAAGATTAACGGCGTATGTAAGGATAAAACAAGGTGACGAAACATTAGCATATAAGAATATAACATTACCTACCGAGGCAACTTCGGTTCCGACTGAAAAGTTTAACGATATCAAGGATACAAAATATGAGCTAGCAGTCAAAATGTTAAATTCTTATGGTGTAATTTCAGGTTATCCTGACGGTACATTTAGACCTCAAAAGACTTTAACGAGAGCAGAACTTACATCTATAGCTTTAAATATGTTAGATGCTGATATTTCTAATTTTGAAGTGAAAAATAATGCTTTTACGGATGTCGCAGAAAACCATTGGGCATATAAGTCTATAAACTATGCGTATGAAAATGGAATTATAAACGGATATGGGAACGGTTTGTTTAAGCCTAATAATGAAGTGAAGTATAGTGAAGCGATAACAATTTTATTAAATGTTGCTGGGTACAGAGATTACGTGAATGGAAAAGGCACAACATGGCCTAATAATTATATAGACGTTGCTAAAGAGATTAATATAGCAGATAGCAACACATATACAGATACCTTTAATTTTACTAATCCGGCTACTCGTGGTGATGTATCAATCTTAACATTAAATTCATTTATTCTTAGAAGGAGCTGATATCATGAAGAAGGTTTTATCAGTATTTTTAGCAGTTTTTGCATTATTTATTTTTCAATGCAGCTTTGCAGCTGAAGTGACGGTTTACACTACTTGGTCACAAGGGGCAATAAAGACTGATAGTGAAAGTCAAGGTACCCATAATAATAAAGTATGTTCAATACCAAATTGCCCAGGAGGGGGATGGCATTGTCCTATTTGTGGTTGTGGTGTAAACCACTATAATAATGGTGATTATGATAAAGTACCGGTATGCGATTGTGCTTCGACCTTTAAACCGGGTACAGTTCCAGCAGGTTATAAGTATGTACGTAGTGGTAGTGAGTCAAAGCCTCATTCATGTGAAAACTTGGATGGGATGCAACAGCAAAGTATAACTTGTACATGGTATTATTCAATATATGAGAGCAGTGAAACGAAGACTAGCCCTTCTCCCACTCCTTCACCTAGTTCTAATATAGGTGGTGGAATAGGGGACCCAGGTGAGTCGCCTTCTCCAAGTCCAACTTCTACACCTTGTCCACATAGCGATCTCGGAAGTCGTGGTGATCACCATCATAAAACTGATGTAGGAAGCAGGGCAACAGCAAGTAGTAGAAGATTTGGCTCAACTATAGACACAGAAGAAAGCTATAGGAGAGAAAATCCATTTAATATAGGAGAACCTTTTAAATTAACGGTAGATGGTCATATAGCAGGCAGTGTAGTACATATTCCTGAACCTGTGTCATGGACTTGTGGCGGATATGATGAAGTATATTGTAGAGATTGCGGAGCAACAATGTCAAGAACTGATTGTACCGCATCTGGTACATATATGGACTGGACTGCAAACACACCAACATTTACAGATACGTATCACGATGTAATTATGTCTTTTGAAGGTTTCACGGTAGATGGTAGTAGTTCTATCAACTTTAGTCATTTATCTAGTACTTATTCTGGTGGGAGCCAAAAGCCTTTTAGCTCCACAAGAATAAGTGCGGATTATATAATTACTTCGCTAAAGCCTAGTGAATTAAAAGAAGATGATGGAAAATATGGAGATAAAAGTTCGGGGTTAGTAAATTACGATGAACCAAGAAATAACAATCAAGTCAGAAACAGTGGGAGCGGACAAGGAGGATTTTGGCAAGGAGTCGGAAATAATTACGGAAGGTATCCTGGTGGAGGATCCTTTTGGGAATGGGGATTCCCGGACTTTGGAAGTAATAACCCTATTCCAGGAGGAGGAAGCAACCATCCTAACCCAGGAGGAGGAAGTAATAATCCTAATCCCGGAGACGATGATAGCGGAACACCAGTAGGTAATGGTAATAATACTCCAAGTGCACCAAGCGCTCCGACTGGAAAAAGTGGATTGCTATATGGATATGTATACGTACAGTGCGACTGTGGATGCACTAGAGACAAATATAGAATTTACTTCGATTTAACGCCAGTACTTCCTCCAACAGAAAATAAATATACATTAACAGTAAAAGCTGATGGAGCACCTATAACTGGTGGAGTAAAGATAAATGGAGATAGTGATTATAAAGATTATTCCCAAAAGGAGGCACCTATAGGTGATAGGAGCTTTTCAATAGATGCACAAGCAAATGAGGAAAAAGGATATAAATTTGACGCTTGGTATAAAACTAATGGGGATAAATATAGTAAGATAAAATCACGTCCAATAGTTATGCCGGGATTTAATTTTACATTAATAGCGAAATTCCTAGCGGAGGAAAGATATAATGTTACAATATATAGTGACGGAAATGGCGACGTAAAATTTGACGGAAAATATGATGATGGTCAAAAAGGCTGGGAGATATATGCAAATGTAATAAAAGGCGATGATGTAGGAGCTATAGCTATACCTAATGATGGCTATGTTGTGGATTATTGGGAATTAATAAATGATAATAGTAATCTAGGAACAGAAGAGAAGCTTCAACTTAATGATGTAAGAGGAAATTATATAATTTTAGTTCATTTCAAACCGATTAATCCTAGTGTAGGGGAATATAAGCAACTAATTACTACTAGTGTGGGTGATGGAATAGCTATTGGTGGTACAGATTATGCAATTCCGGGAAATCATTATCCTATTTGGGCGATACCTAGCAATGGTTCATGGTTCTATTTATGGACACACCAGTTAGGAGGAGGTGCAGATAAGGTATCTCAATATGGAGCAGAAGATATAATTAAAATGCCGAATGATAGATACAAATTGGTTGCGTACTTCGATCCTTATGACGATGAAATTTACCATCTTGTAATAGTGGAAAGTGATGGAAATGGGGATATCTCAATAAACGAAGAGGATAGAAGAGGAAAGGATTCTATCAATGTAGTAGATGGTACAGAAATAACAATAAAAGCATACCCGGATGAGGGATATGAGTTTGAGTATTGGGAAGATGAGGATAATAATATAGTTTCTCGTGAAGAAGAAAGTAAAATAAAAGTAACAGAAGACAAGGTATATATAGCTCACTTTAAATACACGGGAGATGATATAACATACAGTCTTAACGTAGAAAGTGCTGGTGGCGGAAGGGTATATAGAGATGTAGAAGAAGCTAGAGCCGGTGAAGAATACCTTATAAGGGCCATACCAAACGAAAATTGTGAATTCTTATATTGGGCGGATAAAGAGACAGAAGAAATTACTGATTATGCTGAATACGATTATATAATAATGCCTGAGAGAGATATAACATTAGTAGCACACTTTAGAGAAGGCGGTATAATAGAAGACAAAGATAAATACAAATTAACCTTAAAAACAGAAGGTAGTGGAACTGCAACAGGAGCAGGCTACTATGAGCCGGACACATCAGTTGATATAAAGGCTACACCGGGTTCAGGGTATGAATTCGTTGGATGGTATGAAGATAATCAATTGATTTCAACCCTAAGGCATCCAAGTATAACAATGCCATATTATGATATGACTTTGACCGCAGTATTTAGAAAGGCTGACGATAATAGTGAGAACTCACCATTTAAGATACTATCTATAAGAGATGTAAGATGGAAAGATTATTTTACATCTAATGGTACAACAACTAATAGAGAGCTATATGTTCCAATGGGGGCAAATAGTAATACGATATTAGTAAATGAAGCTAAGTTAGTAGATAATAGCTTTAGTCAGCATAGAGATATCGTATATGGATATGCAGTGGAGTTTGAACTAGTAACTACTGGTATTAAGAAGAATGACTCTAAATTGGTTGTAATTCCTAAAGTGTATGAAAAGACAAGTTCCGGAAGAATGAACGAAATTAGTATAGATTTGGGAGACTATGCAAGAATAGATAGCTCAAGAGATACAGAAAAGTTTATGATAACCGGAGAAGAAAAAACTATCGAAATGCCAAATGATAAGACAGCACCACAGGTTACATGGAGATGGGTATGGTATTTACCTTTAGATATTTACGAGGAGATTTGTGACAAGGTTGGAAGAAATTCTGACATAGTAGTAAACTTCGAGATATATGTAGAGACATCTGCTGGTCAAATGTTTGACTATGTACAAGCAATTAACTACTTGAACAGATCAGAGTGGGGAGGCAATGTATTTACATACAGATTAGATAAAACATTATTAACGGATATTTACGATAATGCAACTAACTAAATTAAAAGCGGCTGAAT
>CAKSUD010000011.1 GCA_934500865.1 uncultured Clostridia bacterium
GCAAGCAGAATTATTGAAATAAAAGATGAAGGAATTATAGACAAGAGGATGAATTATGAAGAATATTTAGACTGGCTAGAAGACGCTTAAATTTTTATGGGGAACACTTAGAAATTGAGAAATAAAAAAGAAAGCTCGAAATAAGCCCTTAGTAAAAAGCAGTTCGAAAGAACTGTTTTTTTGTATGTTAAATTTGAATGATATGGTACATAAGTAATAAAAAAGAAGCTTAAAACATAAAAGGTACTGTTAAGATAAAAAAATTTTTTTAGGATACTTTTATATCCATTTAGGGACTAATATCTTGCGGAATTTTGACGATAACCATATTTGGAGGGATATAAATATGAGCAATAGATGGTGGATATATCAAAAAGAGAGATTTAATTTATTTCAATATGTTCCTTTGATTGCTGGTTTTAGCTTTTGTGCGGTGTCATATTCTTCGCATATTAGGGGCGATGGTAATATAAATTGGTACGCAGTTCTGATTGCTTTTATTTCTACGCTTGCTTGGTTTATGCTATTAAGAATAGCTGATGAACATAAAGATTATGAGGATGATTTAAAGTATCGCCCATATAGACCTGTGCAAAGAGGATTAGTTAAACTAAGTGAGCTTAGAAATATTGGAATATTTCTTGGACTTGTACAAATTATTTTGGCATCTATTTATGAAATTAAGTTACTTATTCCCCTTGGAATTGTGTATATATGGTTTACATTAATGAGTTTAGAATTTGGCATACCTAAGTGGTTGAAAGCACATCCGACGATTTACCTTATAAGTCATATGGTTATAACGCCTTTGATTGATGGGTATGGTACTTGTTGTGATTGGGTGCCATCAGGTGGTGTTCCTATCATACCTATAGTGATTTTTATGTTATCTTCATTCTGCGATGGTACTACCCTAGAGGTAGGTAGAAAGATACGTTGTGAAGACGATGAGGAATTTGGGGTAGATAGCTACACTCATTTATGGGGAATAAAAGGTGCAATGCAAGCTTGGATTTTTTGCATGACGATATCATTTATAAGTACTTGCGCTGCTGGTTTTCAGGTTGGAGTTGGTAAAGTAATAACTGCAATCTTGTTAGTGTTATATTTATATGCAATTTTTATGTGCATAAGATTTGTTAAAAAGCCAATTAGAAAATATGCAAAAGGGTTTGAAACATTTAGTGGAGTTTGGATGCTTACTATGTACTTTTCTCTTGGTCTTTTACCGTTAGTAATGGGGAAATTTTAACACTTCAATTAATTTTCGGAGGAAAGAGAATATGAACTACATATTAGACAATACCAGTTTTGAATATGAAAGAATGGGTGGAAAAGCGAGTGCTTTGGCAAAACTCTCAAAGAATAATTATAATATTCCTGAGTGGTTTGTAATAACAGCAGATTTATTAATAGATAATATCGAATTTGATGATATTTTAGAACTTGATGTCTTGAAGGAAGAGATAAGCAAATTCAATTTTTCTGAGTATAGTAGTATAATCAGTGAAAAATTAGATGATGGAGAAATGTATGCGGTTCGCTCGTCTGCAAGAGCTGAAGATAGTAGTGAGAACTCGTTTGCTGGTCAATTTGACAGTTTTTTAAATATCAAGAAGGATGATGTTTTTACATACATTGTTAAAGTATGGCTATCAGGGCTTAATGGCAGGGTACTAGAATACATAAAAAATAAGAACATTAAAATAAAGGACATTATACCTTCAGTTTTAATTCAAAGACAAGTTAATTCAGAGTGTGCAGGGGTAGCTTTTGCAGTTAACCCCATAACTGGTAATACACATGAGTGTGTTGTGGGTGGAGTGTTTGGATTAGGAAGTAGCTTAGTTGGCGGAGATGTATCTGCTGATAACTATGTTTTTAATAAGGATTTAAATACTATTGAATGTAAAATTGCTCATAAGGAGAGCACAGAAGTTTGCTGTGAAGGCGGGGTAAAGGTTTCAGCTTTAACGAAAGAAAAGAGTGAAACTAGAGTTTTGACTGATGAGCAAGTTAGAGAAATTTCCGAGCTTGCTATTAGTACATCAGAATATTTTGGAAGATTTCAAGATATTGAATGGGCAATCGAAGGAAATAAACTTTATTTGCTCCAGTCTCGTCCTATTACTACATTAAAAAATATAGAAAATAGGGATGCCTCTAATATAAATGTTTGGGATAATAGTAATATTGCCGAAAGTTATGGCGGTGTCACTACTCCGCTTACGTATACTTTTATAAAAAAAGCGTATGGAGAAGTTTATAAACAGATGTGTAAGATGTTTGATGTTAGCGAAGATGTTTTGATACATAATGCATATACATTTGAACATATGCTTGGAAACATAAATGGCAGAGTTTATTATAATATGATTTCTTGGTACAAGCTTATTTCAATATTACCAGGATATAGCTTTAACAAAACATTTATGATGCAAATGATGGGGGCTAAAGAGCCATTACCGGAAGATGCTTTTAAGGTAGTAGATAACAATATGTTGCCGTCTACTAAGGTAAAAGATGGAATGCAAGTTATTAGAGGAATAAAAGCTATTATTAAGAATTTAAACAGAATTGATAAATTGGTTGACGAATTCTATTTTAACGTAAAGGACGCGATTGGGGAAAAAAATGTTAGAAATATGACTTTGGCGGAGCTCGGTAAATATTATAGAGTGCTAGAGAAAAAGCTTATAGTTAAATGGGATGCACCTATCATAAATGATTTTTTTGCAATGATTTTTTATGGGATTTTAAGAAAAATTTCTGAAAAAGATATGAATGGAAAACTAAAAGACGTTTATAACGATTTACTTTGTGGTGAAGGGGAGATTATTAGTACGCAACCAGCTAAAAAGATTAAGTTTATTGCGGAAAAAATAAAAGATGATGATGTTATTATAGAAATACTTTGTTCTGAAGATAAGGATATTATAAAAAATAAATTGAAAGATTATGCAGAGATAGACTATCTTATTAGCGAATATGTAAATACCTTTGGAGATAGGTGTTTAGATGAATTGAAATTAGAAACAGAGACGTTAGAGGATAATCCTATTAATTTATATAGAGCTATTGGCTTTATGGCCAAAAAAATCAAAAATGGAGATGGTGTAGAAATTAACGAAAAGGAAATAAGATTAAACGCTGAGAAAACTTGTAAAAAAGTTCTTAGACATCATCCATTAAAGAAATCTAAATATATGTATATTGTAAATAAGACTAGAAAGTTTGTTAGAAATAGAGAAAATTTGCGTTTTGAAAGGACCAGAGTTTTTGGGACAGTGAGAAAGATTTTCATACAAGTCGGGGTAATACTTGCTTCATTAGGAGTTATTGAGGATTCAAAGGATGTATTTTATTTAGAGCTTGATGAAATTTTAGGATATATTGAAGGAAATGCAACGACTAAATCATTTGAAGAACTTATAAAGATAAGAAAGCGTGAATATGAAAAATATAGAATTTTAGATACACCAGATGATAGGTTTAATACTTATGGTGCGGTTGGTATAAACAATAGCTACAAGTGTGAAATCAAGAAAGAAAAAAACGAAAAAATTAGTGGTGAGAAAATGGCAGGATTGGGATGCTGTCCGGGGATAGTCAAGGGAAAAGTAAGAGTAGTTACTAATCCGGCGGGTGTTGAAATGAAAGATGGAGAAATTTTAGTGGCAGAAAGAACAGACCCGGGATGGATAATGTTATTTCCAGCATCTAAAGGGGTCCTAGTTGAGCGTGGAAGCTTGTTATCTCATGCGGCTATTGTGGTTAGAGAAATGGGAATACCTGCGGTTGTTGGAATTCCTAATTTAACCAAGTGGTTAGCTACAGGTGATATGGTTGAATTTAATGGTGCTACTGGTGAGGTTGTTAAACTTAGTTAGGAGAGGTGACATATGGGGAGTGAAATTGAAGTAAGAGCAGACTTTTCAAAAATAAGATATGCACAGTGTTGGGAAGATGCAGATATTTTACTGGAGGCTATGAACATTAAAGAGGGTGAAACAGTTGTATCTATTGCTTCTGCTGGTGATAATTCTTTTGCTATGCTCACTAAGTCTCCCGAAAAGGTCATTGCAATAGATTTAAGTAATGTTCAAATTGCTTGCTGTGAAATCAGAAAGGCATGTTATAAGTATCTGGAATATGATGAATTTATGACTATTGGCGGTTGTATTAATATGGGCGTTAAAGAAGATAGAATAAACATTTATAACAAGATTCGTGATAAATTGCCTGACTGGGTTAGAGAGTATTTTGATGGTAATATAAGTTACATAGAAAATGGATTTATGAATATTGGTAAATTTGAAAATTATTTTAGAATTTTTAGAGAGAAGGTTTTACCGTTTATACATACTAATAAGCGTATTAATATGCTATTCGAAGAAAAGTCGACTAAAGAACAGGAAGAATTTTATTATAAGTATTGGGCTAATTTTCGATGGAACTTGGTGTTTAGGATATTTTTTTCTAAAGCAATTATGGGTAAATTAGGAAGAGATCCTGAATTTTATAAGTATGTTACAACCTCTGCCTCTGATAGAATACAGCTTCGTTCTCAATATGCACTTATAAATATTTCCAACCATTCTAATCCTTATTTGAATTTTATTTTAAGAGGACATTACAATGAAGCTGCCTTACCTTTTTCTCTTAGAAAAGAAAATTTTTATTTAATTAAAGACAATATTGATAAAATAGAATTTAGGGTTACTTCTCTTGAAGACGTGCTTGAGGATAATATTAAGATAGATGCTTTTAATTTGAGTGATATTTTTGAGTATATGTCTTATGAGTCGATGACCGATGTTTATAAAAAGATAATAGATAGCTCAAACAAAGGCACTAGAATTGTTTACTGGAATATGCTGGTTGATAGAAAATGTCCGGAATGTTTTTCGGATAAAATAGTACGTGATGTAAAGAAATGCAAGGAGTTATTGAGTAGAGATAAGGCATTTTTTTATAGTGACTTTGTTTTAGAAGAGGTAAGATGAGGTGAAAATTTTATGATTGGTCAAGAATTTATAGCATTGTTATCAATTCTGGTAGTTTTATCTTTAGTAATACTTTTTACTAAAAAGGTATTTAAGAATATATCCGGTGAATTATCAAGAAAAATAATTCATATTGCAACGGGTATAACTACTCTTACTTTTCCTTTTGTCTTTACATCGTATATATCTGTTATAATTATTTCAAGTGTAACAATAGTTGGATTATTAGCGTTAAAAAATGTAAAAAGTATAAGAAATCGATTTGGAGATGGTTTATTTAATATTGAGAGAAAGTCTTATGGGGATTTGTATTTTGCGCTTTCTGTTGCTATTTTATTTACTACTTATAAAGTCACCGGGGCGCATGTAGTTACATACTTAATTCCCATTTTAACGCTTACTTTTGCTGATAGTGTTGCGGCAGTAGTTGGGATAAATTATGGCAAAAAAAGTATTTCTTCAGTGGATGAAGATAAAAAGAGTATAGAAGGAAGCTTTATATTTTTTATAGTGGCATTTTTATGTACATTAGTTCCTTTACAACTTATGACCAGTGTTGGAAGAGCAGAAGTGCTAATAATATCTTTTTTTGTAGGCATACTTGCAGCTATGATTGAAATGACTGGACATGATGGAAATGACAATTTGCTTTTGCCACTATATACATATGCAATTATTGCATATAATATCGACAAAGGATTAGATGTTTTCACATATAATTTTGTTGTGATGTTTGCTGTTATGTTGATTAGTATAATAGTTTTTAAAATTAATAAATTGAGTAAATTAGCTCTTGTTGCAGCATTGCTTTGTGGATACATGATTTTGATTTTGGGTAGTATAAATTGGTTGTATATTCCTCTTTTAACATTTATATTTTTCGGGATATTACCTTCTGCAAATGAGGCAGAAAATAAAAATGAATTTAATTATAGAATTATTGAAACTAACATTGTCATTGGAAACGTATTTGTTTGGCTTAGAGCAATAACCGGATTGACTGATATTTGCTTTGTATGTTTTTTAGCATCTTTTTGCATGGTTATAGTAATGAATACATATACAAGACTTTCAACATTTTGGAAATATCCTTCAATTAAGAGTGCGGCACTAGCTATATTAAAAGCAACGTTAGTTATTGAAATTCCTTATATATTATGGAATTCTCTTAGAAATATTTATAGATTTTGGGACTGGATTATAGTTTTTACGGTAATAGTTATAGCTGCTTTGATTTCTAGAGCTCTTAATAAGAAATTTGATTATAGTTATATAAATATGACGGCGGCTGTTGCTAATACAATTTCAATGGGAATTGTGACTGGAATTATTTTTATATTGTATATTTTGGCGGGGGTAAATGGATGGATAGCATTGAGTTAGAAATTGTGAATATAGATAATAAAATAACTAAATATGTAGACGAAAAGAGATATGCTTTTTTGCGTTTTAAAAAGGCGGATAAGTTGGTTATAGCGATAAAAAATAAAATAGTATTGGGGAATGTGGCTATTTATTATAAAGGATTTAATGATAAGAATATTGCTATGATAGGGATTATACATTGCCCCGATAAGGAAGGTGCTTTATCTCTATTAGAAGGTGCTGTTCAAGAATTGCAAAGGATTGGACATTTTAAGATAGTAGCTCCAATAGATAGAGATACATGGAGTGATTATAGAGTGAAAGAAAGTTCTCTGTTGGAAAAGCCATTTTATGGTGAACCTAGTAATTTTCCTTGGATGTGTGAAGTATTTAAAGAAAGTGGTTTTTCAGTAGGTTATAGATATATTTCTACATTAGATCCGCTAATCAAAAAGGATGTACCTAGTATAGAGGGACTTAATATAAGGAGATTAGAGGAAATTGATTTAGAACAAGAACTAAATAGAATTTATGATATATCTATTGAGGCGTTCTGCGATAATGTATTTTATGGGAATATTGAACGTGAGATTTTTATTAATAATTATAAGAAAATGTATGAGGCGTTGAAACCTGATGTTTTAATTGCTGAATATAATGGCGAAGAAGTTGGTTTTTTAATTGGATATGGCAGTGAAGACTGCAAAAAAGAAGGAAAAACTTATGTTTTTAAGACTATTGCTGTAAAAAAAGATTTTAGGAAATTAAAAATTGGAGGTGCAATGGTTAGCACTTTAGGAAATTTAGTGTATGATTTAGGATATAAGTTTATTATAGGTGGTCTGATTTATAGTGAAAATGTTTCATATAAGTTAACAAAGAAATACGGTGGAATGATTGTTAGCGAATATTCTTTGTATCAAAAAATGGTTTGAGGTGAGTTACTTTGAGTATTATTGATACGTTAATTAAAGTTGCAGAAAAAAATAAAGATGTTATTGCATTTATTGAAAATAAAGATAGCAAAGTAAATAAAGTTTCTTATTTCCAATTTATCAGAAGAGCTACAAGTGTTGCTAAATATTTGAAGAGCCAAGGAATTAGTAGGGGAGACTATGTTACTGTTTTTATTACTATGTCTATAGATTTGTATGTAGCACTTGTGGCTTTATGGTATATAGGGGCTATTCCTGTGTTTTTTGATGTCTCGGCCAGTAAAGAGTATGTTAATAAATGTAGTCAGATTATTAAGCCAAAAGCAATAGTTGGAACGAAACTTACGTTATTATTTTCTAACACAATGAAAGCTTTTTGGGGATGTAAAAAAATTTGCATTCAAAAAGGTATAGATAAAGAGGAAAATGATTTGGTAAATGTTCCCGATTTAGAGAAACAAGGAGCAATAGTAACATTTACAAGTGGTAGTACGGGTAGGCCTAAAACTATAGTACGTACTCATGAATTTTTACTTAATCAGTATAAAATTATTGAAAAGACTATGAAATATGAAAAAGGTCAAGTGGATTTAGGTATGTTGCCGGTTTTTACTTTGGCTAACCTTGCTTCTGGTATTACTACAGTTATACCAAACAGTCAAATGAGAAATATGACTAAAATAAATTCTAAAAATATTGTTAAGCAAATAGAGGATTATAAAATTAATACTATTACAACATCTCCTACAGTCTTAAAACAGATAGCAGATTATGCAAAGTATCATGATAGAAATTTGAACTCTATAAAGCGAGTTTATGTAGGTGGAGGACCGGTTTTTCCAAATATGTTGAACAGTTTAGAGGAAAAGAAAATAGAAAAAACAATTGTTTATGGTTCTAGTGAGGCGGAACCTATATCAGAACTTTCATGGGAGGACATGTTAAGAAATACTTCTAAGATGCAAAACGGAGAGGGAATTCCAGTGGGAACTATTGTTGATGGGGTTGAATTGAAGATAATTAATAAAAATTTGGGAGAGCTAACGAACTGTACTTCATTGGATGAATATATAGTAGACATTGGTGAGATTGTAGTTTGTGGTAGTAATGTTTTAACCGGATATTATGGTGGATATGGAGATAGTGAAAATAAAATAAAGGTAAAAGATAAGATTTGGCATCGAACTGGCGATTGTGGATATATTGATAAGAATAATATTTTGTGGCTTGTTGGAGGGAAGCGTACTATCATTAGTAAAGCAGGAAAGTATATATTTCCTTTTGCTATACAATGTGCTTTAAATATGAAATTTGAGATTAGCAAGAGTGCAGTATTAAAAATAGATGAAAAAGTAATTTTAGTTATAGAAAAATCAGATTTTTCTTCTGATATATATGATTTTGCTAAAAGATTTGGCGTGGATGATGTAAAAATCATAAATAAAATCCCTATGGATAAGAGACATGGAGCTAAAGTTGACTACAATAAGCTTATGAAAAAAATATAAAAGGTGGTGGCAAATGATGTCAAAGTATTGGGATAAAAACATTGAATGTGCTAAAAGAGAAAAAATATTTGCTTTACAAAATAAAAGGTTTTTAAAACAATTAGAGCACGTTTATAAAAATTTGCCACACTATAGAGAAAAGTTAAAATATGAAAATGTTGAGATAAAGGATATAATATCTTTAAGAGATTTATATAAACTACCTTTTACTACCAAGGAAGACATCACTGATACTTATCCCTTTGGATTGTTTGCTGTCCCTAAAAAGGATATTATCAGGATACACACATCATCAGGCACAACGGGAAAGCCTAAGATTGTAGGATATACTCAAAAGGATATTGAAATGTGGCAAAGATGTTGTGCAAGGGCATTTACAGCAATAGGCGTCACTAAAAAGGATGTAGTACACATATCATACGGATATGGACTTTTTACTGGTGGCCTTGGAATTCATTATGGTTCTGAAATGGTTGGTGCTACGACAGTTCCAGTAGGAACAGGTAATACCCAAAAACAAGCAATGTTAATTAATGATTTGGGTTCTACTTGCATTTGTTGTACACCATCATATGCGTTATTTTTAGCCGAGGAATTAGAGAAAATGTGTATACATGAAAATTCATTAAGAGTTGGTTTTTTAGGCGCTGAAGTTTGGACGGAAGAGATGAGAAAAGAGATCCAAATAAGGTTGGGAATAAAAGCATATGATATATATGGCCTATCTGAAATTATGGGACCAGGAGTTGCATTTGAATGTGAATATCAAAATGGATTGCACATAAATGAGGACAATTTTGTTGCAGAAATTATAGATCCAGATACATTACAAGTTTTAGGCGAAAATCAAAAGGGCGAGCTTGTAATAACTTGTATAACAAAAGAAGGATTCCCGTTAATTCGTTATAGAACGGGGGACATTTGTAGTATAACAAGTGAAAAATGCAAATGTGGACGTACGTTTATTAGAATGAGTAAAATAATTGGTAGAACAGACGACATGTGTATAATTCGAGGAGTAAATGTGTTCCCTAGTCAAATTGAGAGCGTTTTAATCAATTTTGGATACTCATCACCTAAATTTTATCTTTACATTGATAGAATTAACAACAGAGACATTCTTGACATAGTTGTTCTAAAGGATGAAAGCATATTAAAGCGAGAGCAAGAAGTAAAAAAGTCTATAGAATCAGTTTTAGGGTTAAGTGTAAACATTAGATTTGTAGACAATTACGAAGTTGAAGAAGGAAAAATAAGAAAAGTGTTTGATAATAGAAAGTAATTTATCTCCAAATGGGCACTTCAAAAATTAGAAACAATTCAAGTCGTACAATCGTCTATTCTGGGCGGACGTACGGCTTGAATTTTATATATTTGTCCTTCTTTGGGAATGAATTATGAAAAGTAGAAATTATATTAATTTAGATTTTGAAAAAAATACAAAAAAACTATTGACATTTAATATAGAAGGTGGTATTTTTAATCTTGAAATTAGCACTCGAACCTAAAGAGTGCTAATCGAGAAAAAAGGTGAGAAAAATGTTTCTTGATGATAGGAAAAAGCGTATATTACAAGCTATTGTAGATTATTATTTAGATAATGCGGAACCTATTGCCTCGAAAATTATTGCCAATGATTACGGACTAGAGCTTAGTTCAGCTACTATCCGAAATGAAATGGCTGAAATGGAAGAAATGGGGCTGATAGAAAAACCGCATACATCTTCCGGACGAATTCCATCTGACCTAGGATACAGATACTATGTAGATGATATAATGGATGTAGATAAAGTAGATGAAAAAGAAATAGTGAAGGTATTAGATAGCGTAAATAAAGGCGATAAAGATATTCTTCAAGCCGTTTCTATGGCGTTATCCGGTGCTACACATTATACCTCGATTTCATTAGATGATGACACCATGTTCTTATATGGAAGAAATAATGTATTTGATTATCCTGAGTTTAATGATGTGGAAAGTCTAAAAAAGTTTATGTATTTGCTTGAAGAAGAGGAACTGATAAGGGAAGTTATTTCCAAGTCACACGGTCCGGATATAACTGTAAAGATAGGAAAAGAAAACACACTAGAACAGATGCAAGATTATAGTTTAATTACATTTTCTTATCAAGACAAAGGAGATATTGCGATAGTTGGACCAAGACGTATGGATTATAGCAAAGTTATTGGTTATATTAAATATTTGTTGGAGAGTTAAAATACCTAAGGAGGTTATAAAATGGAAGAAACACAAGAAAAAGAAGTGCTTCAAAGCGAAGCTCAAAAAGAAGAAAAAGAGGTAAACGCTTTAGCAGAAGAATATTATGCACAACTTCAACGTGTAATGGCCGATTTTGATAATTACAGGAAGAGGGTTGCTAAAGAAAAAGATTCGTTGTATTCTTTAATTTCAGCTGAACTTATTACAGAATTCTTACCTGTTTTAGATACTCTTGAGAAAAGCGCAAGTTCAATTGGCGGAGATGATGAAACTTCAAAGGCTTGGAGAGACGGAATTCAACTTGTATGCAGACAATTTGATGATGTATTAAAGAAATTGGGTGCAGAAGAAATAAAAGCAGTTGGAGAAACGTTCGACCCTAACTTGCACGATGCAGTAATGCACGTGGAAGATGAAAACTTTGGAGAAAACACTATTTCTAAAGAACTTAAAAAAGGGTATAAATTAAAAGATAGAATTATCCGCCACAGTATGGTAGTTGTGGCAAACTAAAATGTTAAAAATTTAATGTATTGATAGAGAAAGGAAGAGAAGTATTATGTCAAAGATTATAGGTATTGATTTAGGAACAACTAATTCATGTGTTGCAGTTATGGAGGGTGGTAACCCAGTAGTTATAGCAAATGCAGAAGGTTCAAGAACTACACCGTCTGTTGTTGCATTTGCAAAGAATGGTGAAAGATTAGCAGGTCAAATCGCAAAAAGACAAGCGGTTACAAACCCTGCAAGAACAATTATTTCAATAAAGAGAGATATGGGAACAGACAGAAGAATTGATATTGATGGCAAGAAATATTCTCCACAAGAAATTTCAGCTATGATTCTTCAAAAATTAAAAGCAGACGCTGAAAGTTATTTAGGAGAACAAGTAACACAAGCCGTTATAACAGTTCCAGCATACTTTAGTGATGCTCAAAGACAAGCAACTAAGGATGCAGGTAAAATTGCAGGTTTGGAAGTATTAAGAATTATAAACGAACCAACAGCAGCAGCTTTAGCTTATGGTTTCGATAAAGAAAAAGAACAAAAAGTAATGGTTTATGACCTTGGCGGTGGTACATTCGATGTATCTATTTTGGAAATTGGTGAAGGCGTATTGGAAGTTTTAGCTACAAGCGGTAACAACAGACTTGGCGGTGATGACTTCGATAATAGAGTTATTGATTATTTAGTAGAAACATTTAAGAAAGAAAACGGAATTGATTTAAGAACAGATAGTATGGCAATGCAAAGATTAAAAGAAGCTGCTGAAAAGGCTAAGATTGAGCTATCTGGTGTAATGAGTGCTAATGTAAACTTACCATTCATTACAGCTAATGAATCCGGACCTAAGCACTTGGATGTTGACTTAACAAGAGCTAAATTTGAAGATTTAATTAGAGATTTAGTTGAATCTACATCTGGCCCTGTTAACCAAGCATTAAAAGATGCAGGACTTACAGCAAACGATTTGGATAAAGTTCTTTTAGTTGGTGGTTCTACAAGAGTTCCAATGGTAGAAGAATTAGTTAAGAAATTAACAGGCAAAGAACCATACAAGGGTATTAACCCTGATGAATGTGTTGCAGTTGGTGCTGCTATTCAAGCCGGAGTTTTAGCCGGAGATGTTAAAGACTTATTATTACTTGATGTTGCTCCATTGTCTTTAGGTATTGAAACTTATGGTGGTGTATTCACAAAGTTAATTGAAAGAAATACAACAATTCCTACAAAGAAGAGCCAAGTATTCTCAACAGCCGCAGATGGTCAAACAAGTGTTGAAGTTCATGTATTACAAGGTGAAAGAGAAATGGCTGCATACAATAAGACATTAGGTAGATTCCAACTTACAGGAATTCCTGCTGCGCCTCGTGGAGTACCACAAATTGAAGTAACATTTGATATTGATGCTAACGGTATCGTTCACGTATCTGCAAAGGATATGGGAACAGGTAACGAACAAAATATCACAATTACTGCAAGTTCAAACTTAAGTGATGCTGATATTGATAAGGCTGTTAAAGAAGCTGAACAATATGCAGAGGAAGATAAGAAGAAGAAGAAAGAAGCAGAAGCTAGAAACAATGCTGATTCAGTTGTTTACAACAGTGAAAAGACATTAAGAGAACTTGGAGACAAGATTTCTGCTGAAGAAAAGTCTAAGATTGAAGAAGAAATTAGTAATACTAAAAAAGCTTTGGAAGGAAATGACGTTGACGCAATCAATGCAGCAGCTGAAAAGTTAACTACTGCTTTCTATAGTGTTTCTGAAAAATTATATCAACAAGCATCTGCTAATGGCCAAGCAGCAGCCGGTCAAGCTACTGCCGGAGCAACAGAAAATACAAATTCAAATGACAATGTTGTTGATGCAGACTATAATGTTGTTGAAGATGACAACAATAACAAGTAAATTTTAGGAGCGTTAAATAATGGCTAAAGATTTATATGAAGTTTTAGGATTAACTAAAACTGCAACAGATGATGAGATAAAAAAGGCATATAGAAAACTAGCTAAACAGTATCACCCGGACTTAAACCCGGGTGATAAAACTGCTGAGGCAAAGTTTAAAGAAATTAATGAAGCTTACGAAGTTTTAAGTGACCCAAAGAAAAAAGCTAATTATGACCAATTCGGAACTGCAGATCCTATGGGTGGCGGAGGTGCCGGAGGTTTTAACGGCTTTAATGGATTTAGTGGATTCTCCGGAGGCTTTAATGGTTCCGGCTTTGAATTTACTGGAGGCTTTGGGGGAATTAATGACATCTTTGAAGAACTATTTAATGGTGGCTCAGGAAGTAGAGCTACGTCTACTAATGGTCCTAAAAGAGGTGCGACAATTTCAACGGTAATAGATCTTTCATTCGAAGAAGCAGCAAAGGGTGTTACAAAAGAAATCGAAATAGAAAGATTAGTAAAGTGTGAAACTTGTAATGGAACTGGTGCTAAACCTGGTACAAATGTTAAGACTTGTAGTGCTTGTAATGGAACGGGTCAAGTAACAAGTTTCCAAAACACTATTCTAGGAAGAATTCAAACATCTCGTCCTTGCCAAACTTGTCGAGGAGAAGGAACAATAATTGAACAACCTTGTCCGACTTGCCGTGGCAAGAAGAATGTAAAGAAGAAAATAAGAATTAAAGCACAAATTCCTGCCGGAATAGATAATGGTCAAACAATATCTCTTCAAGGTCAAGGCCAACCTGGTGAAAAGGGTGGACCAAACGGAGATTTGCATATTAAAGTAAGAGTTGCACCACATAAGCTCTTTAAGAGAGACGGCAATAACTTATACTGCGATATCCCAATTACATTTGTTCAAGCGACAGTTGGAGCTGTTATAGAAGTGCCTACATTAAACGGTAAGATTAAATTTGACTTGCCGGAAGGAACTCAACCAGGAACTAAGTTTAGGTTGAGAGGAAGAGGAATAAAAGATGTAAATGGGTATGGTGTAGGTGATATGTACATTACAGTTAACGTAGAAGTGCCAAAGCATCTTAATACCGAGCAAAAGAAAGCGTTAAATAATTTCGCTGAGTTATGTGGCGAAGACGCATACGAAACAAGAAAAAGCTTTTTTGATAGTATGAAAGAAATATTTAAATAATGTAAGGAGGCTGTAAGAATGAATTTTACAGCCTCTTTTTTGCTTAAAACACTTGATTTTAAATTGAAGCTGTGCTATACTATTCAAGGAAAAAATTCACACATACTTAGAAACCACTAATGGTGCTGACTTTGTCAGTTAGTGAATGTAACTTAAGTATGGAGGGAAAACCAAAAGGAGGAAAAATAAATGTCAGTTATTGCAATGAAAGCCTTACTTGAGGCTGGTGTACACTTTGGTCACCAAACAAGAAGATGGAATCCTAAAATGGCTGAATATATCTTTACAGCTAGAAACGGAATCTACATTATCGATTTACAAAAAACATCTAAGAAGGTTGATGAAGCTCATGCTTTCATTAAATCTATCGCAGAAGAAGGAAAGTCAGTTCTTTTCGTAGGAACTAAGAAGCAAGCTCAAGACGCTATTAAAGAAGAAGCTGAAAGATGCGGAATGTACTACGTTAACCAAAGATGGTTAGGTGGTATGCTTACAAACTTTAAGACAATTAGAAAGAGAATCGAACGTCTTAAAGAATTAGAAAGAATGTCTGAAGACGGAACATTCGATGTACTTCCTAAGAAAGAAGTTATAGAATTAAAGGGAGAAATGGAAAAGTTAGAAAAGAACCTTGGAGGAATTAAAGAAATGAAGAAACTTCCAGGAGCTTTATTTATCGTTGACCCTAAGAAAGAACATATCGCAGTATTAGAAGCTAGAAAGTTAAACATTCCTATCGTAGGTATTGTTGATACTAACTGTGATCCTGATGATACAGACTATGTTATTCCTGCTAACGACGATGCAATCCGTGCCGTAAAACTTATTGCTGGTGCTATGGCTGATGGTATCATTGAAGTTAACCAAGGAGAAGTTAAAGAAACTGCAACTGAAGCAACAGAAGAAGCTCCAGTTCAAGAATAATTTAATATAGTTTCCGAATTGAAAAGGAACAAGAGAAATTACTTTTCCTTGTTCCTTTTATTGTGAAATAAAAAAGATTCACAAGACTCGTCATCGACGATTGGTGTGGCTCTTATTTTCAAAAAAATAAAAATAAGGAGTGGTAAAATAATGGTTACAGCTGCTATGGTTAAAGAATTAAGAGAAATTACAAGCGCTGGTATGCTTGATTGCCAAAAGGCATTAAAAGAAACAGATGGAAATATGGAAAAGGCTATCGAATTTTTAAGAGAAAAGGGACTTGCTACTGCTGCTAAGAAGGCTGGAAGAATTGCCGCAGAAGGTATTGTAAAGGCTTACGTAACAGACGACAAGAAAGTAGGAGTTTTACTTGAAGTTAACTCTGAAACAGACTTCGTTGCTAAGAACGAAGAATTCCAAACTTTCGTTTCAAACGTTGCTAAATTAATCGCAGATGAAAATCCTGCTGATGTTGAAGCATTAAAAGAATTAAAGTATGAAAACGAAACAGTTGGTTCTGCATTTACAGCTCTAATCGCTAAGATTGGTGAAAATATGAATTTAAGACGTTTCGTTCGTATTGCCGGAAATGTATGTTCATATACACACGGCGGTGGAAGAATCGGTGTTTTAGTTGAAGCAGAAGGTGCCCTAGACACAGACGAAAAGTATGAAGCTGCTAGAGACGTTGCTATGCAAATTGCTGCAATAAATCCTTTATACTTAACAAAAGAAGTAGTTCCTGCTGCTGACGTTGCTAAGGAAAAAGAAATTATCATTGCACAAATCAAAGAAGACCCTAAGAATGCTAATAAGCCTGAGCAAATCATTGAAAAAATGGTTGAAGGAAAAATCAATAAGTTCTATGAAACAAACTGCTTATTACAACAAGAATATGTTAAGGATAGCGAACTTAAAGTTGAAAAATACTTGGCTTCTAAAGGCGTTAAATTAACAAACTTCGTAAGATTTGAAAAAGGTGAAGGACTTCAAAAGAAGGAAGAAAACTTTGCTGAAGAAGTTATGAAACAAATTAAGTAAGAACGAAGGTCATCCGAATAGGATGACCTTTTCTTGACATAACAGGAGGTACATATATGGAAACTCAATTTTCAAGAACTGAGTTATTAATTGGCAAAGATGGAATAGAAAAATTAAATAGTGCAAAGGTGGCTGTTTTTGGCGTGGGCGGAGTAGGTTCTTATGTTGTAGAAGGACTTGCACGATGCGGAATTGGGAACTTTATTTTGGTAGATAAAGATGAGGTAGCACTTAGTAATATAAATCGTCAAATTATAGCTACTCATAAGACTTTAGGCATGCCAAAAGTAAAAGTAGCTAAAGAGAGAATTTTAGACATAAATCCCGATGCAAACGTCGAAATATACCAAGAGTTTTTTATGCCTGAGACAAAAGGGATTATAGATAATTCTGTGTCGTATATAGTTGATGCGATAGATACCGTAACAGCTAAAATTGAATTAGTTATTCGTGCACGTGAGCTGAATGTACCGATAATATCTAGTATGGGAACAGGGAATAAATTAAATCCGACAATGTTTGAAGTTACAGATATTTATAAAACAAGTGTATGTCCACTAGCTAAAGTTATGAGAAAAGAACTTAGAACTCGTGGAATAGAGAGACTAAAAGTAGTTTACTCGAAGGAAGAACCGTTTAAAACAGGAGTTATAGGAGAAAACGGAAAACAAGTTCCCGCAAGTGTGGCATTTGTACCATCAGTTGCTGGAATGATTATTGCAAGCGAAGTAGTAAAGGATATTTTGGAATACAAGAAATAGAATTGATTAGTAAACATACATATAGTCAAAAATTAGGGAACGGTCCACTATTGTGTAACTTTTGCCATCTAAAGCATAGCATTAGTTGTTGACTGTTCCTTTTTATAGTAGTAAAATTATGGTGCAAAGGAGATAGAAAAATGTATAATAATTATGGAATTAGTGAGAAAGTTGTAGAATTTTCAAAATTGGCTATGGAAAAAATTAAACCTCAGTTTGAACATATAGAAAAGATTGCTGAGTATAATCAAATGAAGGTTTTGTCTGCTTTTAATAAGCATAAGATATCTGAGGCTCATTTTATGGGAACGTCGGGTTATGGATATAACGATTTAGGAAGAGATGCTATAGAAGAAGTATATGCAGATGTGTTTGGTACAGAGGACGCATTAGTAAGGTCTCAATTTGTATCAGGTACTCATACTATATCTACCGCTCTTTTTGGAATTTTAAGACCGGGAGACACATTGCTAGCAATATCTGGCACACCGTATGACACATTACACGATGTTATAAATGGAGATGGAATAGGTTCACTAAAGGATTTTGGCGTTAAATATGACGAAATTTCACTTGATGAAAATTCTGATATAGATTTAGAGAAAGTAATGAGTTATTTAAGAAGTAATACTGTAAAAATGATAGAAATTCAACGTTCTAAAGGATACGGTTGGAGAAAAACATTTTCAGCTGAATACATAAACTCGGTTATAAAAGAAATACATAGAGAATTCCCTAACGTAGTATGCTTTGTAGATAACTGTTACGGCGAGTTGGTTGATGAAATTGAACCATATGAAGCTGATTTGATTGCAGGTTCGTTGATTAAGAACTTAGGTGGAGGCATAGTGCCGATTGGTGGATATGTTGCCGGAAAAGGAAAATATGTTGAGCAAGTTGCATATAGACTTACAAGCCCCGGAATAGGTAAAGAAGCAGGAGCAACATTGGGAATAAATAAACAATTTTTACAAGGGTTATTCTTAGCTCCACATGTTGTATCTCAAGCCATAAAAACTGCTGTATTTTGTGCGGCAGTTATGGAAGAATTAGGCTACGAAGCTGAGCCAAAATCTAGCGAAATAAGACATGATATAATTCAATCGGTAAAAATTGGAGATAGAGAAAAGTTAATTAAGTTCTGTCAAGGACTTCAAAGTGCATCACCTATTGATTCACATGCAGTACCATATCCGTCTCCTATGCCGGGATATGCTGATGAAGTAATTATGGCTGCAGGAGCATTTAATCAAGGTTCTTCAATAGAACTTAGTGCCGATGCACCGATTAGAGAACCATATATTATATATATGCAAGGTGGACTTACTTTTGAGTCTGGAAAGTTTGGGATTATGAAAGCAGTTCAAAGTATGATAGGATAAATAGAAAGGTTGGGTGTCCTATATGGGAAAAAAGATACTTGTTGTAGATGATGAAAAACCAATTGTTGATTTAATCAGCTTTAACTTAAAAAAAGAGGGACATGAAGTAATAGAGGCAAATGACGGTGAAATGGGCTATAATATGGCACTATCTGAGAAACCTGATTTGATATTACTTGATGTAATGCTACCTAAAATGGATGGCTTTACAGTTTGCAGAAAACTAAGAGAAAAGATTTCTACTCCTATAATTATGATTACAGCAAAAGAAGAGGAAGTTGATAAGGTACTTGGTCTAGAGCTTGGTGCAGATGACTATATGACAAAACCTTTTGGTATTAGAGAGCTTATAGCAAGAGTTAAAGCTAATTTGCGTCGTACCGACATAGAAACACAACCTGAGAATAGCATGGATAGTTCAGATGAGTTCCATTATGGAGATTTATCTATTAATATGTCTAGATATGAAGTTAAAAAGAACGGAACAGTTATAGAACTTACATTAAGAGAGTTTGAATTATTAAAGTTTTTAGCCAATTACTCCGGTCAAGTTTTTTCAAGAGAAGCGTTGCTTGAAAAAGTATGGGGTTATGAATATTACGGCGATATGAGAACTGTTGATGTAACGATAAGACGTCTTAGAGAAAAAATAGAGAGTAATGCGGCAGAACCTGAATATATAATGACTAAACGTGGTGTTGGGTACTACTTTAAAAAGTAAATAATTCGGAGGTGCAGGTATTTGAAATTTTTTAGGACACTTCAATGGAGGCTTATGGCGATTTTATTTTTGCTTGTCATATGCCTTATGATAATGGTTGGAACATTTTTGATTTCTACCATAGATAATACATATTCAAATAGTTTTATATCAGATATGCAAAAATTTGAACACGATTTGGAGAGCTCACAAATTATTGCGGACGATATTGTTTTAGATGATACAGAATATGCTTCTGAATTGTTTAAGGCTTTTAAAACGTACTTCCAAATAGATGATACGACTAAAAAAGGATATTTATTATCTCCATTGGGTGAAGTTATATTACCTGCAAACAGAACTACAAATGATATAGAAATAACAGATAATATCATACTTGCAATGAGTGGAAATAATGGCAACAAGGTATTAGAAGAAAATGATTATTTTGACTATGCAAAGCCTGTTATAATGCAAGGCGAGGTTAAGTATATATGTTATTTAAAGCAGAGTAAGGATACAATTAACGAAATAATTGGTTCATTAAAAAGAAGCATTGTATATGTTGTTTTAGTAGCTTTAGTTGTTTCTATTTTGGTTAGTTATATCGTTTCACGAGCCATTACAATTCCTGTTCATAAGCTTACTAAGAGTGCTGAAAAAATGGCGAATGGAGATTTTACTCAGATAAAAGAACCTGAGTCCGGAGATGAGATTTCTCTACTCGCAAACAAATTTAATTATATGGGAAACAGATTAAAAAATACACTTAGTGAGATTTCACAAGAAAAGGGAAAGTTAGAGACACTACTTCAAAATATGAGTGACGGTGTTATTGCGTTTGATGCATCCGGTTTATTAATTCATGCTAACCCTTCGGCTCAAAAGATGTTAAATATCTCAGGAGAAAATTTAAGATTTGAAGATATATTTAGGGAGCTAGGATTTGATATTTCTTTTGAAGATGTTATGAAGGCTGAAAATGGAACTTTCTCAGGACAAAAGATTGAAATAAACGGAAAGTATTTAAACCTATTAATTGCTAAGGTTATGAATTCAGAAGAGAATAATAATTATGGAGCTATTGTGGTTATTCAAGATGTTACTGAACAAGAAAAGCTTGAAATTATGAGAAAAGAGTTTGTTGCAAATGTTTCTCATGAATTAAAGACACCAATTACTTCAATTAGAGGATATTCTGAAACACTATTAGATAGCAGTGATGATATTGATAGGGAGACTGCTAAAAAGTTTTTAGGGGTTATTAATGAAGAAGCCGAGAGAATGTCTAGGCTTGTTAGCGATTTATTAAAACTTTCTAAGATGGATTTAAAAAATGATAGTGAAAATAGAACTAATTTTGATGTGGTAAAGTTGGCAAGACAGTGTGTTGATAAGATTTACATCGAGGCAGATAAAAAGAAACAAGAACTTGTGTTATTTAATGATTCAGATGAGAATATAAAGGCCTTTGCTAATGAGAGCGATATTGAGCAAGTTATATTAAACATTTTATCTAATGCTATTAAATATACACCTGAGAACGGAAAAATCGGGATTAAAGTAGAAAAAGTAACTGATGGTGCTGAAATTATTGTTAAGGATAATGGCATAGGAATTCCTAAAGAGGATTTGCCTAGAGTTTTTGAGAGATTTTATAGAGTAGATAAAGCAAGAAGCAGGGATATGGGCGGTACCGGACTAGGACTTGCGATTGCTAAAACTATGGTGGAGAGCAATGGTGGAACTATTACGATAGATAGTGAGCAAAACGTTGGAACTGAAGTAAAAATTATACTAAAAAGTTTATAAGATATGGAGAGAAAGAATATGAAATTACTTGCAATCGATACATCTAATAAAATTGCTTCTGTGGCAGTTTTTGATAATAACATATGTTTAGGAGAAAAATTATCTGATGACCAAAAGACACATTCAGAAAAGCTTTTGCCGATTATGGACGAATTACTTACTGAACTTGGGCTTACAATAAAAGATATTGATTTACTTGCTGTGTCAGTAGGCCCAGGTTCTTTTACAGGAATAAGGATTGGAGTTGCAACTATAAAGGGAATAGCACAAGCGTTAGATAAATCAGTTATTGGTGTTACTTCCCTAGAGGGACTTATAGAAATGGGAAATAGTGAGAATGTTTGTGCCGTTATTAATGCAAAACATGGAAATGTATATGCACAAATTAAGTATAAAAATGAGCTTAAAACTCCTGATTGCAAAGAAATCTCTCAACTTTTAAACGAGTTAAAAATGCTAAACGAAAAGTTTGTGATTGTTGGTGATGCAACTGAAGAATACGAAAGCTTATTTAAATCTGAAATTAATTGCGAGATTTTGACCAAAAAGATAGAAACGAGTTTAGAGATTGGAAAAGTGGCATTAAATAAGTATTATACAGATGAAAATAATGCAAAAAATCCTAGTGAAATTAACCCGATTTATTTAAGATTAGCCCAGCCAGATAGAGGTGTGTAGAAAAAATATGCAAAAAATTGTTATAGAAAAGATGACTATTGACGATATAGATAATGTGTTAGAGGTAGAAAAGGATTGCTTTTCTATTCCTTGGTCAAGAGAATCATTTTTAAGAGAAATTACAAATAACGAAATAGCATTATACTTAGTAGCGAAAATAGAAAATAAAGCAGTTGGATATATTGGTGTCTGGAAGATTATAAATGAAGGACATATTACTAATGTGGCAGTACATTCAAAATATAGAAAGCTTGGCATTGGTAATGAATTAGTATCTAGGCTGCTTTCTTTGTGTAGAGAAGATGGTATAGATGCTTTTACTTTGGAGGTTAGAAAAAGTAACATTGTCGCCCAAAATCTATATAAAAAATATGGGTTCGTGGAGAGCGGAGTAAGAAAAGGCTATTACCAGGATAACAGAGAAGATGCAATTATTATGTGGCTAAATTAGATTTTAACTAAGGAGAAAATAGAAATGTTTTATCGTTTCTAAATAAAGATACGGAGGATGAGAGATTTGAAAGAATTAGATTGCAAAGAATTAAGATTTTCCTGTGATGAATCGATGTTTAAATTTAAAACTACTAAGGAAGTTACACCATCAAGAGAGATTATAGGTCAAGGCAAGACTGCTAAGGCTTTTGAGTTTGGTTTGAATGTTGGTGCTAAAGGATATCATATCTATCTTTCCGGCTCTACTGGAACAGGTAAAACAAGTTTTGCAAAAGACTATGTGAAAAAGTTTGCAAAGAAAAGAGAAGTACCTAACGACTGGGTATATGTATATAATTTTGATGATCCTAACCAACCGTTAGCTATAACTTTACCTGCCGGAAAAGGTAAAGAGTTTGTTAGCGATATGGAGGAATTCGTTAAAACCATATCTTCTGAGTTGCCAAAGGCTTTTGATAATAACGATTATGAAAATGAAAAGGGAAGAATTCTTCAAGAGTTCCAAGACCAAAGAACAGAATTAGTTGAAAAACTTAATAAAATTGCTGAAAAGCAAGGATTTAAAGTTAAGACTACACCAAACGGAATTTATTTCTTACCTATTATAAATGGCCAAGCACTTAGTGAAGAAGAATTTAACGATTTAGACGATCAAGTTAAAAACAGAATTATGGCTAAATCCGGAAAAGTTCAATTAAAAACTATGGAAACCATAAGAAGAATTAAGGAGCTTGAAAAAGAAACAGAAGATAGCATTGAAGAATGGGAAAATCAAACTGCTCTTTTTGCTGTTGGAGTACATGTTGATGATTTGATGAGCAAATATAAGGAATATCCTAAAATTGTTAATTACTTATATGAAGTTCAAAAAGATATTTTAGAGAATATAGATAAATTTGAAGAGGAAGATGTACCTGACGAGGCACAAATGTTGCTTCAAGGGATGTTAAAGAAGGATAACGAATCACCCACTAAAAATTATAAAGTTAATTTACTAGTAGATAATTCAAAAACAAAAGGTGCACCGATTGTTGTGGATTACAATCCTACTTTCTTTAATTTGGTTGGAAAAACTGAATATGATAACGAATTTGGAGCAATGACTACGGATTATACTAAGATTAAACCGGGATTATTACACAAAGCAAATGGTGGATATTTAATATTACAAGTTAAAGATGTTTTATTAAATCCTATGTCTTGGGAAGCATTAAAAAGATGCTTAAAGACCGGAGAAATACTTATTGAGAATATGAAGGATCAAATGACTGTTGTTCCTGTTTCGGCACCAAAGCCTGAACCGATACCTCTTAATGTTAAGGTGGTTTTGGTTGGAACACCGGATATATATCATTTATTATGGGAAGCAGATGATGACTTTACAAAGTTATTTAAAGTAAAAGTAGAGTTTGAAGAAGAAATGGACAATACAAGCAGTAACATTAAAAAGCTTGTAGGTTTCATTAGTGCTTTTTGCGAAAAAGACCAAACTTTACCGTTTGACCCAAGTGGTGTTGCGGCTGTTGTTGAATATGCTTCACAACTTGCCGATGATCAAAAGAAATTATCTACTAAGTTTACCGATTTAATTCAAATCCTAACTGAAGCGTCTGCATGGGCTGCTACTGAAAAGGCTGAAACAGTTTCTAGGGAACATGTTAGAAGAGCTATGGTGGAAAAATTAAATCGTGTAAATAACTATGATAAGAGAATGCAAGAAATGATTTTGGATAATACTATTATGGTTGATACTACCGGTTCTGCTGTTGGACAAATTAATGGTTTATCAGTTTTAGACCTTGGTGACTGTATGTTTGGAAAACCTTCTAGAATTACAGCCAATACCTTTATTGGTAAGGCTGGAATCGTGAATATAGAAAGAGAAGCAGATATGAGTGGAACATCTCATACAAAGGGTGTATTGATATTAAGCGCATACATAGGCGAAAAGTATGCACAAGATTTGCCACTAGCACTTACTGCAAGTCTATGCTTCGAGCAATTATATGGCGGAGTTGATGGTGATAGTGCGTCTAGTACAGAGATATATGCTATATTATCTAGCTTGTCTGATGCGCCTATTAACCAAGGAATAGCCGTTACTGGTTCTGTTAACCAAAAGGGTGAAATTCAACCAATTGGTGGAGCAACTCATAAAATTGAAGGTTTCTTTGATGTATGTAAAGCTAGAAAATTAACTGGAAGTCAAGGTGTAATGATACCTTGCCAAAATATAAAGAATCTTCATTTGAAAGATGAAGTTATAGAAGCGGTTAGAGAAGGAAAGTTCCATATTTGGCCGGTCAAAACAATAGATGAAGGAATAGAAATTTTAACTGGCGTTCCTGCCGGAAAGAAAAAGAAAGACGGCACTTATCCTAAGGGAAGTATAAATGCAATGGTATATGATAAGTTAAGGAAATATGCACTTACTGTTGTTAATTTCGGAAAAGAAGAAGCTGGAACAAAGAAATATTAAAATAGTCAGTCAAAGGGCTGTGAAAAACTCAAAAATTAATTTAAACAGTATTACTGTTTTAGGATAATTAAAAATGAGCTTTTTGCAGCCTCTTATAATAGGTGACATTTAGACTGCTGTAAAATTATTAATACTAGGAGGAGCGAAAAATGAAAATATTTACTAAAAAAATTTCTGAAAGCGGAACTGAATTTAAGGGAGAAATGGAACTTGAAACTTTTTCTAATAACGGAGACGAATTAAAAATGACTAAACCTGTTTCCTTTGAGGGAGTACTTAAAAAAGGTGACGATTTTGTTGAAGTTAGTGGAAAAATAAATTTAGAATATACTACTGCTTGCCACTTGTGTGGAACAGAATTTAAGCGCAATGATGCAATTGATGTGTTTGAAATTTACAGAAGAGAGCCTACTGAAGATGAGTATAAACTTACCGGTGATGAGATAGAACTTGATGAAATGATTTTGGACAATTTAAGACTAAACCTTCCTGTTAGGTTTTTATGCAAGGATGACTGCAAAGGTGTTTGCACAAAATGTGGTAAGAATTTAAATTTTGAAAAATGTGAGTGCGTTGAAGAGGTAAGACCTTCTCCGTTTGATATTTTAAAAGATAGAATGTAATTAGATAAAATATTGAAAAATATATAATGTTTTCGGATTATTTGACGATATTTTATTGTGAAAAATTATAATTTACTAATGAAAAGGTGAGATAAATAGATGGAAGAAGAAATTGCAGTTCTTGCTAAAATCCCGGTTAGTATACCGTTTACAAGCATTTCTTTTAATATTGTAATTACCGAAGTAATAGTTACGTCTTGGATTATTATGGCGTTGCTTATATTATGGGCGTATTTAGCTACGAGAAAGTTAAAAGCTGTTCCGACGGGTTTACAAAACTCGGCGGAAATTGTTGTGGAAACAGTTAATAATTTCGTTAAGGGGCTTATGGGTGAACATCATTATAGAGCATTCGCTCCATACATAGGAACATTAGGGCTTTACTTATTATTTTCAAATACGTTAGGAGCATTATTTTTTGCAAAGCCACCGACGAGAGACTTCTCTATTCCGGTAGCTCTGGCGATTATGACTATTACATTGGTTATTGGTTCAAGTATTAAATATAGAGGTGTTAAGGGATGGTTTAAGTCATTATTTCAACCTACCCCGATTATGTTTCCGTTTAATTTACTTGAATACATAATAAAACCGTTGTCATTGTGTATGCGACTTTTTGGTAATATTTTAGGAGCGTACATTTTAATGCATATGTTAATTCATTTTCCTGTTGCACCGTCTTTGGCGTGTCTATACTTCGACTTGTTCGATGGCGGACTTCAGGCATTTGTATTTGTCCTTTTAACTACTCTTTATGTCTCTGAGGCTATTGAGGTTGAGGAATAATTTTTGAAAGGTGGTGGAATAAATGGTAACAACAGGAGCAATCGCAGCTGCAATCGCAGTTTTCACAGGTATTGGTGCCGGAGTTGGTATCGGTATTGCTACAGGTAAGGCTGTTGAAGCTGTTTCAAGACAACCTGAAGCAAGTGGAAAGATTCAAACAGTTTTATTGTTAGGTGCAGCGTTGGCTGAAGCTACAGCTATTTACGGCTTAGTTATAGCACTTATGGTAAAATAGTTAAAAATTATCCGGACAGGGCATCTCTTGCCTTGTCCGAAAAAGATTTTTTAAAAGTGGGTGTGAATAATGTTCAAATTTGATGAAGCATTTTTTTCAAATTTTTTTATAACGATAATAAATTTATTGGTTTTGTTCTTTATATTAAAGAAACTTTTATTTAAACCAGTTACTAATTTTATAGATAACAGAAATGGAAAGATAGAGGAAGCGATAAATTCTGCTAATTCTCTAAAAGAAGAAGTGGAAAATATGAAACAAGAATATGAAGATAAATTAAAGGGTGCCGGAGAAGAAGGTAAGAAAATTGTGGAAGAATACAGAGACAGGGCTAGTGTAGAGTATACTTCTGCAATAGATACAGCTAAACGTGATGCTCAAAAAATTATCGAAGATGCTAGACGTGAAATTGATGTTGAAAAAGATAAGGCTATTGCTGAACTTAAACAAGAAGTAGGAAATCTTGTTGTTACAGCGAGTGAAAAAGTAATTAAGAAGAATATGGATACAGAAACTAACAGAAAACTTATTTCAGAATTTATTGATTCCGGAGTTGCATAGAAGGGGATGAGGTTATGTCAGCAATTGAAAGAAGATATGCTGTGGCTTTAATGGATGCACTAAAAGTAAAAGACGAACAGCTTAAAGCAGATAAGGATTTGGCAGAATTTGCATATATGTTTAATAATAATTTGCAATTTAAAAAGATTTTGCTTGACCCAAGACTAGAACCACGACTTAAGTCAGATGTGGTAAAGGAGATTTTTGTTGATAATAACCCGATGCTTGTTAGCTTTATAAGTTTACTAATAGATAAGAATAGGATTAAATATATTGATGGTATTTCAAAAGAATACAGTGAACTGGCAAGAAACAAGAATAATGAAATTAAATTAAAAATTATCAGTGCAACCGGATTAACTGACGATGAAATTAACGGTATAACCGATAAATATAAAAAAGTTTATAATGCAGCAAATGTAAGTTATGAGCAATTTATAGATGAAAGTGTTATTGGCGGAGTAAAAGTCATAATAGGAAATAAAGTATATGATGGGACAATAAAGACTCAGCTTAATAATATGCTGTAAGGAGGAGATTAGTTTGACAATAAAACCTGAAGAGATCAGTGAAATATTGAGAAAACAAATTGAAAACTATGAAACTACAATAAAAACTGATGAAGTAGGATATGTAATTCAAGCCGGAGACGGCGTTGCTAAAGTCTATGGCTTAGATGATTGTATGTGTGGAGAGCTTATAGATTTCGGAGATGGAATCTTAGGAATGGCGATGAACCTTGAAGAGGATAGCGTCGGATGCGTTCTGCTTGGAGGAGAAAAAACTGTAAAAGAAGGAACAGAAGCTAAACGTACCGGCCGTTCGGTTAGTATTCCGGTTGGTGAAGGAATTATAGGAAGAGTTATTGATTCTATCGGCCGTCCGATTGATGGACTTGGCGATTATAAGGTCGAAGGATACCGTGATGTTGAATTCTTAGCACCTGGTGTTACAACTCGTGAATCAGTAAATAAGCCATTACAAACAGGGATTTTAGCTATTGACTCAATGGTTCCGATTGGACGTGGTCAGAGAGAATTAATCATAGGTGATAGACAAACAGGTAAGACTGCTATTGCGATAGATACAATTATTAACCAAAAAGGACAAGATGTTATTTGTATATATGTTGCAATTGGCCAAAAAGGTTCATCTGTTGCAGGTGTAGTTGAAACATTAAAGAGACACGGCGCTATGGATTATACAATAGTAGTATCTTCTACAGCGAGTGACCTTGCACCGGCACAATATATCGCACCATATGCTGGATGTGCTATTGCCGAATACTTTATGTATGAAAAAGGCAAAGATGTTTTAATAGTATATGATGATTTATCTAAACACGCACAAGCTTATCGTGCAATGTCTTTGATACTTCGTCGTCCGCCTGGACGTGAAGCATATCCGGGAGATGTTTTCTATCTTCATTCGAGATTGCTTGAACGTGCCGCGAAAATGGATAAAGCACATGGCGGTGGTTCTATAACTGCATTGCCTATCATAGAGACATTGGCGGGAGATATTTCTGCATATATTCCGACAAACGTTATTTCAATTACTGATGGCCAGATTTATCTAGAGAGTGAATTGTTCTTTGCCGGTCAAAGACCAGCAGTTAACGCCGGACTTTCTGTATCTCGTGTTGGTGGTTCAGCACAAATTAAAGCTATGAAGAAACTTGCAGGAAGAATAAGAATTGATTTGGCACAATATCGTGAACTTGCTGCGTTTGCACAGTTTGGTTCAGACTTAGATAAATTTACAAAGGATAAACTAACACAAGGTCAACGTACAGTTGAAACTTTAAAACAACAACAATATGCAACATTGCCGGTTGAAAAACAAGTTGTAATTTTGTATGCAGTTGTTAATGGACATTTATCTGACATAGAAGTAAAAGATGTTGGAAGATTTAATATGGGTCTTGTAAAGCACGTTGAAGAAAAGGCTCCTGAGATTTTACAATCTATATCTGAAACTAAGGAATTGAAACCAGAAATGGAAGAAAAATTACTTAAAGCTATTGATGACTTTAAGACTTGGTTTAAGGTGTAGACAAATTTGAGAGGTGAAATAGGTTGGCTAATGCACGTGAGATTAAGCTTAGAATTAAGGGTATTAATGAAACTAAAAAAATAACTAAAGCTATGAAGCTAATATCTGCCTCTAAGCTTAAAAAAGCAAAGCTTATGCACGAGGCAACATTGCCGTTTTTTAAGAAGGTTCAAGACATAATGGCTGATATTTTGGCACATATGCCTGATATCGAGACTGTGTATTTTGATAAGAGAGAAAATAAGAAAAACAGAAAAATCGGATACATAGTTGTTGCATCTGATAAAGGGTTAAATGGTGGATTTAATCATAATATCATAAAACTTGCAGACAGCATAATCGACAAGAAAAATTCAGTTGTATTTCCAATAGGAAATGTTGTATTAAACCACGTCTTAAAAGAGGGCTATGAAGTTATCCAAGATTTTGGGTATAATGGAGAAATAAATGATATAGCGGTTTCACAAGAAATAGCTAATCATTTAATAGATATGTATAAATTAGAGATGATTGATGAATTACATCTTGTATTTACAGAAATGGAATCAGCACTTAGCTTAAAGCCAAGAGTAATTAAACTTTTGCCACTAGAAAAGGGAGAAGTTATAAATCCGGAAAAGAAAGCTGACGAGTTTATGAAATTAGAACTCGAGCCTACTCCGGAAACTGTACTTAATGTTTTGGCATCTAAGTATGTTAAAGGAATATTGTATTCAGGCTTGATAGAATCATACGTTAGTGAACATTCTGCCAGAATGAATGCAATGGATAATGCGACAAGCAATGCTGAAAAGATGATTAAGAAGCTTACATTAAATTATAATAGAGCAAGACAAGCTGCCATTACACAGGAAATTTCAGAAATTGTCGGTGGTGCGGCTAACGTTTAGAAAGTAGTAGTATAAAAAGGAGTGGTTATTTGTGGGAGAAGGAAAAATAACGCAGGTTATTGGTGCGGTATTAGATGTAAGATTTGAGAAAGAGGAATTGCCTTCTTTATATAATGCGATTCATATTCCATTTGGTGATTCTTATATAGTAGCAGAGGTTATGCAACACTTAGGTAATGATACTGTACGTTGCGTAGCTATGTCTGCAACAGAAGGATTAAAAAGAGGGATGAAAGCGATAGATACAGGCGCACCTATTACTGTTCCGGTTGGAGATGAAGTTTTAGGAAGAGTTTTTAATGTGCTAGGAGAACCGGTTGATGACTTGGGTGACCCTCATTCGACAGATAAATGGGCAATCCACAGAGACCCACCAGCATTTACGGATCAAAAGCCTGTTACTGAAATTTTTGAAACAGGTATCAAGGTTATTGACTTACTTGCACCATACGCAAAAGGTGGAAAGATAGGACTATTCGGTGGTGCCGGTGTTGGTAAAACAGTTTTGATTCAAGAATTAATTAGAAATATAGCTACTCAACACGGTGGATATTCAGTATTTACCGGTGTTGGAGAACGTTCAAGAGAAGGTAACGATCTTTGGAATGAAATGAAAGAGTCTGGAGTTATCGAGAAAACAGCCTTGGTTTTCGGTCAGATGAATGAGCCTCCTGGAGCGAGGATGAGAGTTGCTTTAACAGGCCTTACAATGGCTGAATACTTTAGAGATGTTCAACATCAAGATGTACTTTTATTCGTAGATAATATTTTCCGTTTTATACAGGCAGGTTCAGAAGTTTCTGCGTTACTTGGAAGAATTCCATCTGCCGTTGGTTACCAACCAACATTAACGACTGACGTTGGTGCTTTGCAAGAGAGAATTGCGTCTACAAAGAACGGTTCTATAACATCTGTTCAAGCTGTTTATGTTCCAGCTGATGACTATACAGACCCTGCTCCTGCGACTACGTTTGCGCACTTGGATGCAATTACTGCTTTATCAAGATCTATTTCAGAACTTGGTATTTATCCGGCTGTTGACCCGCTCGAATCGTCATCGAGAATTTTGGATCCTAGAATTGTCGGAGAAGAGCATTATAATACAGCAAGAAAAGTACAAGAAATGCTTCAAAGATATAAAGAACTTCAAGATATTATTGCTATCTTGGGTATGGACGAATTGTCTGATGAAGACAGGCAATTAGTATTTAGAGCAAGAAAGATTCAAAGATACTTATCTCAACCTTTCTTCGTTGCAGAGCAGTTCTTAAATATACCTGGAAAATATGTTCCTATTAAAGATACAATTCGTGGATTTAAGGAAATTATTTCTGGTAATATGGATGAATATCCTGAAAGTGCTTTCTTTATGGCAGGACCAATTGAGGATGTTATAAAGAATGCAGAGAATATGAATAAATAGGTATAGTAGAAAGAGGGAAGACAATGGCTAAAACTTTTAAATTTGAAGTTGTAACTCCTGAAAAAGTTTTCTATTCTAGCGATGTGGATATGATTATCTTTAATCGTGAAGATGGCGAAATGGGTGTTATGGCTGACCATATGCCAATGGTTGTTGCCGTAGATGTCGGAATGCTAAAAATCATAAAAGACGGAATGTATAAGTTTGCGGCGATTAGTGAAGGCTTTATTCAAATAACAGATAAAGGTGTAACAGCCATTGTTGATGCAGCCGAATGGCCTGAGGATATAGATGTTGAAAGAGCCGAAAGAGCTAAGAAAATAGCAGAAGATAAGTTAAAAGAGTATAGAAAGAATAAAGAAATGGAAACTTTATTAAAGCTTTCAATTGTAAGAGCTAATAACAGAATTAAAGTTGCTAAAAACCGCTAGTTTTATGTTGAATAGTTGATGAAATTATGGTACAATTATTATAATTAGATATGTATGTTAAGTAGAAACGTATATATCGTAGGGGGGAATTAATTTGAAGAAATGTATCAAAACATTTAGTTTGGTAATTACTTTAGCAATTATTTTTAGCAATTTATCGTTTGCAAGTTCTTTCTCAGATTATGAAAATGTTGAGAATGATAAAACAGAAGAAATTGTTGGAACAATTGAAGAAGGTACAAAAAAAGCTGCTGATACAGTAAATAGTTTAGCATATACAGTGGTTGAACAAATAAGTGATAAAAGCCTTCCGGTATGTGTAATCTTAATGCTTTGGGGTTCAATACAATATTTTATTTTAGGTATAAGAAATTTATACAAGAAACGTCAAGGAATGTTACTTATGTGGGGAGCATTTACATTCCTAGTTATAGCAAAAATAGTTAATTTTATATTTTGGTTTTTTACTAAAATAGCATAGATGTTTTAATTTAAACAGGGTGGTGAGGATATGAAAGTTTTATTTGCAATAAGTACTGAAAAAGGTGCTAACCAGATTAT
>CAKSUD010000012.1 GCA_934500865.1 uncultured Clostridia bacterium
CCCTTATACCATACCCCCTTGTGTTGCACTTCCCCTATATAAGCCCTATTTTGCAAAATGCGGTATAAATTCCCTACAGAAAGCGGTCTATCATGCTGGCTGTAGATATGTTGGCTATCTAAGTATTTTTTTAGCCGTTGTACACTTTTTAATTCGTTGTATTTATCAAATATAAGCTGTATTTTAGCCGACTGGGGTTCATCCGGATAAAGTTTCTTATCTTTGCGCTTATAACCCATAGGTGGGGTCCCTCCCATCCACATCCCCTTCTTCTTACTCGCTGCTATCTTATCCCTTAATCGTTCCCCTGTTATCTCCCGTTCAAATTGGGCAAAAGATAATAACATATTTAGGGTTAATCGCCCCATACTGCTACTCGTATTAAAATGTTGTGTAATAGACACAAAAGATGCGTTCCGTTCCTCTAATACATCTACTATCTTGCTAAAATCATGTAAACTACGGGTCAATCTGTCTATCTTATATACCACAATGATATCTATCAGCCCATCTGCTATATCTTTAAGTAAATGTTGTAAAGCCGGCCGATTTAAATTACCACCGGAGTAACCCCCATCATCATATTCAGTTGGTACCAATTTCCAACCTTCATGCTTTTGACTTTTTATATATGCCTCACAGGCCTCCCTTTGGGCCTGTAAACTGTTAAATTGCAACTCTAAACCCTCTTCTGTGGATTTGCGGGTATAGATCGCACAACGCAATATCTTATGTTCCTCGGCCATATTTACTGCCTCCAAAGAACACTTTACCGTTCCAATGAGCTCCGGTAATTAGTTGGGCTATAGCCGAAAGACTCTTGTATATATCCCCTTTGTAAAGGAACCCCGCATCAACTACTAAAACCTCATATTTTGTCCCTTTATAGGAACGTATGAGTTTTGTACCTGCTTTGAAATAGAGTTTTCGGTGGGGCTGATTAAAACCCTTTTGAGCCTGTTCTATGCGCTTTAACACATATTTGGGAGATATACCACTTTCTCGGGTTTGCTTATACCAAGCAATATACTTGTTAAGTAAAACCTTGCGTATAGTTGGAATAGGCAATTTTACATACCTATCCCATGCGCCTGTTATAGATGTTTCAAGATGACAAGCCATAACCTATTTCACCTTAAAGAATGCCGGGCCACTTACCGAATAACCGGTAATAGCTACAGCCACTGCCGTTAAACTCTTATATTCCTTGCCGGCATATAAAAACCCATCCTCTAATACCTTGACCTCAATATCGGCCCCTTTAAAGTGTCTTGTAAGTAGCTCTCCAGGTTGGAAGGGTAAATGTCCTTGACGGGTAGCTTTGCCGGCAGTAGGTTGTTCACTCTGAAGAACTAGAGCGAATTCTTTGGTTACTGCTGGGCTGGAAACTTCTAATGTCTTAGGTTGTTTCTTTACAACAGATTTTTTGGTTTGTTTTTTCATTTTGACTTCTCCGTATTTGTGATGTACGGGTTATTGCCCGTAACACATTACTGCTTACTATCGGGAGAGAAGTCAAGTCAATTAATTTAATAGTTCGATTCCTGTTGGGCGCACTTTTAGAAAAAGAGCCATTCTCATACGAGAGTGGTTCTTTTTTATGCTTTTCCGACGGTGTTTCGTGAGCAAAATGAGCAAAATTACGCAAATCTTGTATATTCTTAGTGGACCCTGTATGGTGTACAGTAAACTCTAAAATTCTTCTTTTTCTCGTCGACAAAAGTGTAAATATACACGATTTTTCTGCAAACTATATCCGCATAACCTAAATTTCCGAAATTTTTTATCATACTATAATTATTACTTCTCGTCGAAGAAGTATAAAAACTACTAAAAAAATTTCCGAAAACTATGAATATACTGGGCACAGTTTGGACGCTATAACTGCGTGGTTTTTCCGGTTGTCATGCGATTAAATTTCGCGCTTTTATTATGCCATGTGCGCTTTTTGGTCACAGTAGTTCTGTAAATATTTTATAATGAAAGTATGAAGAATAAACCGAACCCTAACACCATTTTTCCATTACCGAATATTAACACACTTACATTTGTAAAACCTACGATTAAAAATCCGAATATCGTTGTAGGCGATTTTACTTATTTTGCGGATACTGACTTTGAGAAACACGTTACGCACCATTATGATTTTATTGGCGATAAACTCATTATCGGTAAGTTCTGCCAAATTGGTGCAGGCGTAGAGTTTGTGATGAACGGGGCAAACCACCAGATGAACGCCGTATCTACTTACCCTTTTTACATTTTCGGATCTTGGGACCAATCCGTACCCTCTAAAGAAGACCTGCCGTTCAAAGGCGATACTGTTGTTGGCAATGATGTGTGGATTGGGCAAAACTCCACAATACTCCCAGGCGTGCATATTGGCGATGGGGCGATTATCGGTCTAAACAGCGTGGTAACTAGAGACGTGCCACCTTACACCATTGTGGCCGGAAACCCTGCTAAAGCCGTCAGAAAACGCTTTGATGATGAATTGATTGACCTGCTACTCAAACTTAAATGGTGGAATAAGAGTGTAGAAGAAATCAATGCGCTTATTCCGCTTCTCTCTTGTAGTGATTTGGCCAAAGTAAAGCAAGAAATAAAGCCGCTCCTTGCCTAGTGCCAACCTACATACTTGTGGACACTATAATTTAAGCAACATTATGTATCAAAAGCTATACAAACGCTCGGCAGAAAAATGGCAGAAAGTAATTCTGACATATCTTGGCAACATAACTTTGTTCTACTAAAATTTCTTCTGCCATTTTACATACTTTTGGCAGAAAAAGTATATTAGTGTGTTTGATGGAATTCCAGTTATGAAAACTGCATTTTTGTTATTTTTTTTGAAATATGAAAGCAAAAATTGAGATAACAACAGCTATCACAATTATCGGAAATAACAGGATTGCTAATTTAATTTGTAGCCAAAGAGAGAAAATGCACCCTATTGCCACTACTAAGCTAACAATAATTTTAACAAAAGTTTCCCCATAGTCGCTGTGTGATGGAACTTGTTTTTCTTCAACATAATGTCTTAAATTATCAGGGGATGGAGCCATTGGTCTTTGTTTTTGCTTAGTTTCTATGGTTTGTTTTGTTTCCAACCTTTGTATTGCAGCTTTTACAGCATCATCCATATTGAACTCTTCTTTATGTGTTGAGCCATATGCTATATGCTCAAGCGCAGAAATTACATCTTCTGTATCAGCTTTGTCTGTGAGATACTGTAAGGGGTTCATCGTCTTAGTATAACCCAATAGTTCCTCGATACTTGTCATTGCTTTGATATTTTCTAGTTGTCGTTGTGACAATGAGAATAAATACTTAATTTCTTTATAGGGCATTCCCTGGTCGTATAGTGTCCCAGTTAATTTTTCTATTCGATCCGTTAGATTTTCTGGGCGTATTTCGCTTTTTTCTTTAACTCGGTCCGAAAGATTTTGAAAACTAGTGTTAGTCACCGATACTTTTCCTATGTTTTTCTCTATTGTATACTTGTCTAAACTTGCATTGCGACCTTCCTGGTATTCCTTTAACAACCTTGTTCTATTCGGGTGTCGTAGCTTTCTGATAGCTTTGGCTTCTATTAGGCGTATACGTTCGCTCGTAACGTTAAACATCTTAGCCACTTCTTCTCGCGTTCTGGGTTTACCTGAATCGATACCAAAACGCAGGCTGATAACTTTGGCCTCCCGTTCAGAAATCATTGATAAAAGAGCACTGATTTCTTCAGGGCTTAAATCCTTAAAAAATGAATTCATTGGAACACCTCTCCATGTAGTTTTACGGGAAACTCCATTTATTGTAGCACATTTGAAAATCAAACAATAAAATCTCGCTTGTTGATAATTGCACAGATAACAAGGACAGCGTTTGGACACTATATTTCGTGCATTTTTCTTAATTGCCTTGCGCTTTATTTTCCACCTTTATTATGCCTTGTGCGCTTTTTTGGCACAGTAAATAAGCAAAATTAAGCAAATAAGCTATACGGAGAATGGACAGAGTTTGGACGCCATAATTATGGGCTAATTACGCAAATTATAGTGTCCATTTTATATACTTTTGACAGAGTAAAAGTAATAAAAAAGCCCCAGTTAGAGTCTTTCTCTTTTACCAGAGGTTATCTAATGGGAATATATCGTTAATGGTGACAGTTTCCGTGATGATGGCAATGAGAGTGGTCATATTCTGCTCCACCGCAGGCATTTTCTCTTATTTACTGTCCCACTTTGTGTGTCAATACCATTTTTAATCTTCTACATTGGGGCCTCCGTTCTATATGCCTTCAGCAGAAAAAATGAATGTATCTTTGTCAAAAGACAATGGAATTTTGTCTTTAAATCCGGATGGCGATTTTTTAACAATCAGCAAAGCCTCTGTTGTCTGAAGGGGACGATATAACATCCCAAGGCCATCAACTAATTCAAAAGTTCCATCATCCATATTTCTAAAACCTGACAAATCCGGCAAATCTTCTTGAATTCCATAAGGAGTTGTAGAGCGAGATACTTGGGATAATACCAAAATAGCTATATTTAACTTTTGGGCTAGAACTTTTAACCGTTGGAGTTTCTGTTTGAATGAGTCCCCTAAACTTAATGTCGGATCAGACGGCCTCATGAGCTCCAAATAGTCCACAATCATCAAATCTAGCTGTTTCCCTTGTGTTTTTAACTCTTCAGCCATTTGGTCCGCACGAGTGCAGATTTCTTCTACATTTGGCATCGGTTTATCATCAATAACAAGGGCCGCTTTGGGTTTAAAATCTCGCTCTAAAAGGTTTTTGTCAGTTGGACATTGCTTATATGGCGTATTGTTGGCTATAGCGTATAACCGCTGATAAATACGTCCTTTGTCCATTTCTAGCGAAAAGAACAATGTATTATAAGGGCCATTAAGAGTACTTTGACAGGCAATATTTAACGAAAAAATGGTTTTTCCATGAGAAGGCCTGCTTCCTAACAGGAATAAACTCCCTTTTTTTAACCCACCCATACATGTATCCCACGGGTCTAGCCCTGTTTTAATATACAAATCTTTTTCTCCATCTGTGCGCATATATAGCTCCTTGCCAGCCAATACTATTGGTTTGTAGAACTATAATATATCAAATCATAAACATAAAAGGGGAAATATATATGGCAATATCTGAGGTTAAATTAATAAACAATTATTATCATGTTTTTGACGAAAATGGTCGCAAAATAACGCAGTATCAAGCTTCTGTTGGTGAATTACAGGGATTTAATTCCCAATACATTGTAGTCTTGCGTGGTGGGAACTTGGTGGTATGTGATGAGAATTTTAGACAAATTAGCCAACGTTCCCAATCGGCGACAGGTGAATTTTTAAATATTACCGATAAGATTCATTGTAAAAGAGGTGGCTATATCGTTACTTACGATGAACACTTAAATCAAATCTCCCAAAGACAGGATTTGTACTAAAAAACTGGATTTGGTACAAAATATGGGACAGTAAATAAGGATAAAAGTATAATATGTTGTATGGGAGAACTGGAATAATGGTTATGAAACGAAAGCAGTACACAAAAGAGTTTAAGCGGCAGATATTGGAGCTAAGAGAGCAAGGCAAATCGGTGAGAGAAATCAGCAGCGAATATGGCATAGATGTTTATCAAAATGGTTAACTAATCATCAGGCATAGTCTCTTATTTACTGTCCCACTTTGTGTACCAATACCATTGATCCGAAAATATTTATAAATGGATATTGCATTGTACATCCACAATATGGAAGAAAATATCCAATTGATGGAAAAGCTCGACATACTCTACCAAAACAAGCCACCTTACAATTTCTTTGTGATTGTCCAATAGGATATGAGTCTTATTGGAAGGTGAAAAATAGTTTAAACTCCTCTGAAGTTCGATGAGAAATTACGAAAGGTGGTACAAAGTATTCTCCTGAACATACAAAATATACCGGACATCACTATGTTGAATGTTATATTGTAAAAAATCGTATTTGTAGCATGTTGAGACATTTTGATGTGGATATAGCTTAACAGATGACTGATATAATATGAAATTTGCATTAGTTAATAACGAAAGATCTGTACCTACACCTAAAACAAGAGGGATTTGCCCTGTTTGTAATAGTGTAGTTATTGCTAAATGTGGTAAATTAAAAGCTCACCATTGGGCGCATGAAACAAAACAAGATTGTAGAAACGATAGGTGGGAGACCGAGGGTGAGTGGCACAGAAATTGGAAAAACAAGTTTCCCACAGAGTGGCAGGAAAAAATAATTCTTGTAAATAGCGAGAAAAATATAGCAGATGTTCAAACAGACAAAGGGCTTGTTATAGAATTTCAACACTCCCACATAGTTTCTGAAGAACAAAAGGATAGGGAAAATGCCTACAAAAAAATGATATGGGTTGTAGATGGAACGAGGCTAAAATATGATTTCCAAAGATTTAAAAAAAATGTGAGGGATAATTCCAGATTATTTTTAGAAATTAGAAAGAATGTTAAACTCTTTTCTGTAGATTTTTGCGATGAAGTATTCCCAAAAAATTGGATAAATTGTAGTGTTCCTGTTGTTTTTGATTTCTTAGGCATCGAAAAAGAGGAAAATGCTGATGTATTCCAGAGATATCTATATCTATTGTTACCGAAACCAAAAGCTGATGATTTCTCAGCTTTCATGTTATACTTACCTCGGACAATGTTTATACCTTTAATTAATAATGAATGGGAATTGTTCTATCATAAACTTGTCTCTAGTATTATTGATATACAAAAAGCGAAAAAAGAAAACGCGCCACAACCTATCATTTATTTTCCTAAACGTCGATTTAAAAGACTCTTCTGGTAAACCTAAAGAAAATCCTCAAAACTTCACTTCTTTTCTATAAAACTGATATGATAAGAGTATATATTCCGATTAAGGAGAATGCTGTGCTACGGTTTAGAAACCCTGGGACTCAATTTGAAACTCAATTGCTTGCTTTCCGCCAAGTTTATTCTGCTTTAGGCGAGCAGGCTATCTTTGGTTTGGAAGATATCGCGAATGCGCTCGCTACAAATGGATTGATGACTGCCTATGGATATGCCGGAAATGACGCTCTACAATTAAGTAAAACCAAGCAAGAAAGTAAAAACTCTACTCTCATGAATGCCAAAATGTATGCAGAAGTTTTTCGTATGCTGGGATGGATAACTCCAGCGAAGGAAAATAGCTCATATCCTCTTGCTTTCACTTATATAGGCGCACATATTGCTCTATCTGATGGTGACTGTTCGAAATTGTATGAACAATGCGTTATCGGTATTAACAATCCGACAGAGTTCTCTGGGAAAATGCATTATGAGGAAAAGACCCGCTTTTTTACATCAGCCTTAAAATCTCTTGTATCATTAGATGGTGTTATGTATAAACATGAACTATGCCTGGGACCAATGAGCGTCGACGATCAAGATAAAGCGAAATATGAAACGATGTTAAAGCGTATAAAAAATCTCCGCGGCAATTATCAACGATTAAAGGCGGCATTTGAGAAATTGGCCGACAGTTTAGGCATGAAAATGACTCCGGTGGATAATTGCACCAGACTCCCCATCGCATTGATGAAACATTGTAACTGGGTACAAAAAGTTACAAATTCTACTCTCTACAATAAACCAATGGTTTGTTTACAAATCACAAAACATGGTAAGGAAATTGTAAAACAAACCTCACAGATGAAAGATTTACGCCTTGATGAATTCCAGAAATATGATAAGAAAAAACAATATGCATTGATTCGGCTTGGGATATATTCAATGTTAGAGCGAGCCGGCTATGATATGTCGGAGGTATCAACAGTAATAGCCCAAGATAAAAAATTATGCGCTGACATATTAAAAGGTCAGGAACTCCTTTTTTCGCCTTATCAGACGATTAGACGTTCCATTATTGAAGAAGCTCTTGGTATACATTTTGGAACGGCACAAGTTTCTGCAGTTAATAACAATAATACGAATACAAAAACACAGCCTCAACCCTCTAATCAAATTCATATTTTTTCACCAGCTAATTATTCTTCCACTCAAAAAGGAGCGGCCGACAATGAGGAAACAGCGTTACGCAACGAAATATTAAAATTGCACAATAACGGATATTTCTCCGAAGCGATAGTAAAATATTTAATGGAAAAGTATGAAGATGCTACTCAAAAAGAATTTTATCCTCTTATAGCAACTATATTTAGAATATTGGGCTTTTCTTGTTCTTATTCCAGACCTGGAGATAACGGCGCCCGATGGGATGCTATTATAGACCATTCAGAGTGCAGTATCCCAATTGAAATCAAATCCCCTACTGAAGAACGCCATATCTCAATTAAAGCAGTCAGACAGGCATTAGAAAATAAGATTATTTTGCTTTCTAGACGAACACATATTACTCAACCCTCCACTTCCTCGTTAGCTGTTGGATATCTCTTGCCGAATGAGCGAGCAGAGGTTGACTCTTTGATTGATGCTATTCATAAAACTTATGGTTATAATATAGGAGTTTTTGGTTTTAGTACATTACTCAATTTGGCAGTCACTTGTGTAACACAGAATAAGACATTAAAATTTGCTGTGCTTTCTTCTGTTAAAGGAGTTATAAATGAAAATATTTAAGAGTAGAAATACAGCCAACAACTTTTTTCTCCTAAAAGATGAACCACAGGCAATTGTCTTTGACGGAAGCAGTAGACCATTATGGGTACTAAAAGATGGCTCCAAGCACAACACAACCTGTCTACACTGTACTGAAAAATACTGCTTACAATTTTCGCCTTCAGAAATCCAACCACCTTTGAAGAATTTTCCAACACTACCCATTAAAGAGGTCTGTCCAAGTGGGGCGTTAAAATGGGATGATAAAAAACAATGTCCGGCTGTTGACTCCCCAAAATGTATACAATGCGGATTTTGCGTCAAAAGATGTCCTGCTAAAGCCATTTATTTCCAAAACGGAATCCAAGTATCGATAGAAACTGAAAACATAAATGTTCGTCAAAACTCCGAGACACCGGACGATTCAAAATTACATGATAAACAAATGGCCAATCTAAAATCTTTACCTTTTCAAGTACGGAACATTGCAAAATATAGCTCAGCCCTTCGTAAGATTTACGAGGAATTAAAACACGCTAATAGTTCCGTACGAGAATTATTCGTACGCAATCTCTTCATAATATTAGGTATTCCCGCCTCGCTGAGAAGAACAGGAGATGTATATACAAGAATGGATGCCATTTACAAAATTGATAGCAACGTGGGGCCATTAGAAATCGAATTTGGTCAAGACACATTGTCAGCATCTCGTCGAATTTTAGATGATATCGCAATTTTACATACCCGATACAAATTAGACAAAATGCTTCAATCCCCATTGGTCGTTTGTCTTACGTTACCAAATGCGCGTCAAGGATACTGGCAAGTACTACGAGATATTAAAAAAGTAGAAAAAATATCTATTTCCACAATCACAGTAGGAGTTTTGTTGATGTTTTTGTGGAACGCAGAAAAATTAAACATAAATATTGACGATTATTATATCGACTATGATAATATGAGCATGAGAGCTGTCGCAGAATCGCAACTCAAAATTAAAATTCCTATTGCAGAAGGTTACCTTGGCCTGTTGGAACCGCAGAAGTGACAAGTGTTGAATAATGTTGCTTATTTCTGCAAATCATTGTATACTAGTTATATCTTATACAAGGAATAAATACTTACTATGGAAACAAAACAAATACTTAATACAAAAGGTGCGGCGGAATTTCTTGGAGTTAGTGTTTCGACAATTTACAGAATGGTGGAACAGGGACTACTTCACCCCACCAAAACACCAGGCGGTCAAAGGCGTTTTACCACAGCCCAATTACAGGAATTTAATGAAGAAAGTAAATCCATAGTAGCACCTCAAAATCCATTTCAACAGCAACGATTAAGAGAAAAAATGCAGGATGATCTCGTTGTTAGTGTGGGAGAAGAAAAACCTGTAGACAAACGTAACACTCTTAACGATTTAAATGGGAGCAAATGGTTACCTGAAACAAAAAGTTTTTTCTATCAAAAAGGACTAGGATCAAGTCATCCACATGCCCAGATTGAAAGGCAACATCCTGCTCCATTTTCCTTCCAAGACATTGAACATCTTGTAAACTTTTTTACAAAACATGGTATGAAGGTTTTGGACCCATTTGGCGGGGTAGGTTCTACAGCTAAAGCATGTGAATTGAACGGCAGAATCTGTACCAGTATTGAGTTACAGAAAAAGTGGAATGATTTGGCAAAAAAACGCTTAGAAATCGAAGTCGGTCTTGATACATCAAAAAAACATGAGTTCCTGTTGGGAGATTCTAGGAAAATATTGAATACCATGCCAACTGAGAGCTTTGATTTTGTAGTCACTAGCCCACCCTATTGGTCTATCTTAAATAAAGAAGCGGATTATAAAGTAAAAAAAGAGCGTTTGGCCCATGGATTGGCAACTAACTATTCGGAAGATGATAAGAAAGATCTAGCAAATATCAAAAACTACCAAGATTTTATAAACATTTTGGTGTCCGATATCTTTTTGGAATGCGGGCGTGTATTAAAGACCAAAAAATATATGTGTATTGTCGTATGTGATTTTCGCAACAAATCTGAGTTCATCAGCTTCCATAGCGATCTTATACAAGCAATTAATAAGAAACGGACGAAAGATGGTGGAATCCTTTCACTACAGGGAGTGAAAGTTTTGTTACAAAATCATAAAACATTACTCCCGTATGGATACCCTTTTGCTTATGTAGAAAATATCCATCATCAATACATTTTGATATTCAGGAAAGATAAATAATGCAAGATAGCTTTTATGGAATCATTCGTGGCAATTCTGATGTGTTGTTAAAACAAATGCTTCAGAAAGGGATGCGTTTCGACCTAATACTAACGGATCCGCCATACAATTTAAATAAGGATTTCGGGAATGATAGTGACAAATTATCCTTGCCGGAGTTCCTGCAGGTCACGAGAAAGCGTATCGAACTATGTAGAGATTTATTAACAGATAATGGTAGCTTGGTTTGGTTTGGTATTCATCATTATATTGGATTTATACAAAATATTATGTACGAGACAGGTTTAAATTACCGACGTTTGAACATATGGTACTATGAAAATGGCTTCTCTCGTTCTAAAAACGCTCCCTTAACTCAATATGAGCCCTTTTTATGGTTTTCTAAATCTCCACGTACTTGGACTTATAACGTAGATGACGTTCGTATTCCTTACAAAAGTGAAAAACGTCTTAAAACCCCTGTTTATTATAAGGGGTCGAACGGCCAACGCAAGTTGTGGAAGCCAAATCCAATGGGGGCAATGAGAGGTGATGTGTGGAGTTATCCAACTTTAGCAGGGAAAGCTTTTGCGAAGGAAAAAACTGCTCATCCCACGCAAAAACCTGAAGCATTAATTACTGATTTAATCAAAGCATTTTGCCCAAAAAACGAAAAAGGACTCTATGAAGGGAAAATTTTAGATCCCTTTCATGGTTCTGGAACTTTAGGAGTATGTTGCGAAAAGCTAAATAAGCAAGGCCATCATATAGAATGGGTTGGCATTGAACTAGAAGAAAAATGGTGTAAGATTGCGAAGCAACGTCTCTCGAACATTTAACCCGTCTCCAAATAATTTTTTTCCTTCCATAACCCTGCTAATGCAGGGTTTTTCTCATATATTACTTGACTTCTAGGCCTATAAGAAGCGTGAATGTGTGTACAAAATACTTCGTTCTAACCGGATGAGGCATATCAGCCATACGTTTGAAAAAGTAGACATTGGAGCGCCAAAAGTAGACATTCAACCTACAAAAGTGGGCATTGAACAACTTCTTAAAGAAAAATTACCCACAATAAGTACCAAAACTAGGATACATATTGCTAAACTCTATTCAACCTATAAAATGGTTCCCTATTTTTGGCGAACGGATGTTTGGATTTGGTACAAAATATGGGACAGTAAATAAGGATAAAAGTATAATAGGTTGTATAGGAGAACTGGGAAAAGGGTTATGAAACGAAAGCAGTATACAAAAGAGTTTAAACGACAGATATTGGAGCTAAGAGAGCAAGGCAAATCGGTGAGAGAAATCAGCAGCGAATATGGCATAGATGTTTATCAAAATGGTTAACTAATCATCAGGCATAGTCTCTTATTTACTGTCCCACTTTGTGTACCAAGACCAGTTTGTTTTCCCGAATGAAAAGTATGATAACCCGGCCGATGCTTTAATCCAAGGTTTAACTTGCTTAAATAAAGGTAGAATGTGTTATACGTTAGAGATTGAAAGCAGTCTGCTAAGAGATGAAATCAAAAGAGGGCTACTCATCAAGGGTAGCCCTCTGTGCTTAACAAATCCAGTTACCACGATTAGGCCTTATAATTAAAAAATCACACATGGCGCTGTGATAATTTTGAAAATCTTTTATCATAAGAAATAATATAATTATTTTTTTCAAAATTTATAGTACTTCCAATATTTCTAAACTCCCCTAATTCTGATTCAGGTTTTTCTTTGATTTTGCCAAACGTTTCATTATAAACAGTAAAGTAATGATTTTTATAAAAAACCATGTATTCAGAATTAAATCCTTTCAGCTCTCTTACAAGTGATGCAGGTTTCTCTGAAATTTTTTTATTATCTTCATCTAACACCCGATAGTAATTATTTTTTAATTCCACATCTGATATTGCCATATTCTACCTCCCTAATGTTTTTTATGCTACATAAATTGCCAACTTATGCTTGTCGCTTAATTCAAATATAAAACAATTTGCATTATTATATAATATAGCTAATAACGTTGCAAACTCTCACAAAGGGATATAAAAATGAATCTGGAACTGCTTTTAAATAACATTTATGCAATCAACAAACGTTTTGAAGAATTGACGTTCCAAAGTGGTGCTAATTTCAATATTTTCAATATTCTCGATGTATCTGTTTGTGAACTTTCCCACTCTGCTTTTTTAAGTGAACTTTTATCTCCTAATGGATCCCATGGAAAAGGCAGTATTTTTCTTAAAAAATTTCTAAATATTATTTGTCCAGGCATGGATTTGGAAGCAGAGGAAGCCAAAGTGTCTTGTGAAAAATCTGTAGAGAATGGCAGGATAGATATATTAATAGAGGCCAAAAATTTCGCCTTGGTGATTGAAAATAAAATTTATGCTAACGACCAAGACAAACAACTCAAAAGATATTATGACTATTTGAATAAGGAGTTCTCAAAGAAATTGAGAAAATTAGCCTATCTCACCTTGGATGGGAGGAATGCGTCTAAAGAGAGTTTAGACAGTTTAGAAGAAGATGAATATATACGATTATCTTATCGGGGAGATATACTAGAGTGGCTTAATGAGTGTTATAAGGAAACCGCTGATATGCCGTTTCTACGAGAAACTCTTGCGCAATATATTGTTCTAATTAAAAACTTAACGGGACAATCTGAGAGGAATAAAATGAGTGATGAAATTCTAAAAGTTTTAACTAAAAGTAAAGAAAATATTGCTGCGGCATTTGATGTTGAGAAGTATTTAGCAAAGGCAAAGACCTGTCTTGTGCGAGAACGCCTTATCCCTGCTTTAAAATATTTCGCAAATAAAGAAGGATTTGAGTTTTTCTCTGACTCCTTTGACACACCTTTTAAAAAGTATCTTGGATTCACTTTTTACAACAAATCTTGGAATTTCCTTAAAATACGTTTTGAGTTCCAAGGTGAAAATTTTAAAGAGTTTATTTATGGATTCCTATTTACAAATAATACCAGTCCAGAAGCTTTGAAAGCTTTTTTTTCTGGACAGAACTCTTACAAACATAGCACTTTTTGGCCCCTATATCGACCTATGGATTTACCAAAATACCGCATTTGGGATAAAGACACTTTCGTTTCTATAGCAGAAGGTGGGGCGGATATTGTTAACGCTATGCAGGAAAAAATTAACGAATTAGTTAAATTACTTGATGGAAAAGAGATGTGAGTGAGTCAGTGAAATTGTTTTAATAATTCAAGATATTTTTTACTTTTATCTTCAGCAAAGTTCTTTGGGGAGAGGACTGGTATATGGCGTAACCAACTTAAAATATGGATACTATTTCCGCAAAGTTTGAAGCCTTGCAGGTTATTATTAGGCTATTATCTTTATTCTCTTTTTAATTTTTTGTAATGGAAAATATTCTTTCTTCTTAAATTATAGTGCTATTTCCTTTGATATTTTAACTCCGTTTCAAGAATTCTGGCATTGGGACACAAAGTGGGACAGTAAATAAGAGACTATGCCTGATGATGAGTTAATCATTTTGATAAACCTCATCCGGCGTTTGTTAACCAAGACTGCTGTGTAATCTTCTTCTCTTGTACCCACCTTCAATGTATTCAAACAAGTATAATTGAGCAGTCTCATAATTTCTGTATTGCTTCGTATAAACTTCTTCTTGTTTTGGAAAGATTCTATACATGCATTGTCGTAAGGACATCCTTTTCTGCTATAAGTACCAAAATTAGGATACATATTGCTAAACTCTATGCGACCTGTAAAACTGCCCCTTATTTTGAGCGAACGGATGCTTCTCTCGTGTTAGGTCTCAAACCTGCTATGACCTCTCTCTTACTAAAAACAATATTAGCCGCCCAACTTTTAGAACCTATCTATAGAAAGGGCAAAAGCAAATACCGCTTTGTTCAATTCTAAAAAATCTCGTTAATAACACATATTACTTGACTTCTCCCTCCTATAAGAGCGTATATGTAGTACGGGACGAAATCCCCGAATAGAAATGCAAACTTATAGGAGAACGAAAATGCCAAAGAAAAAGCCATCTTGTAGTAAAAGCTCAAAGACTAAAACGCAATCCATCACGTGTGCCGCAAGAGTAACGCCCATTAAGGCCACCTTAGAAAGCGTAATTGCTAACCCCACGATACTGAAAAAACCGAAGGATCCGAGACTTCCGGCAGTTGGGACCACTTTTATTAAAAAGTTTAAAGGCCGAGACCTGCTGATAGAAGTCAAAGAAGATGGTTTGTATTGGGAAGGGAAGTGTTATAAATCCCTTTCTGGTTTAGCTATGGCCATTACGGAGTACCCGATATCGGGATATATATTTTTCCACAAGGAGTTATTGGAATGGCAGAAAAAATAGAGAAAGATGCAATTCGGGCAATCGTTGGAATGCTCCTGATTAATTACCACAAAGGGACTAGGGTGGAGTTGATAAAAATGGATGATGTGCAAGCTCCGCCCATAGGGACACAAGGCACTGTAACCGGAGTGGACGATATTGGGACCATTATGGTGGACTGGGATAATGGAAGTAAATTGGGAGTGGTGCTAGGAGAGGATATATGCCGGAAGATAAAATAAACGGATTAAAATGCGTTAGTTGGACATACACCGTACACGCAGAAGATAAGATTTGGAATAGCCTAGACCTCAGACATATAGGCTGTTTTGATACTCCTACAAAGGCAAGCACCTACATTCGGAAAAATGATGGCGCGTGGGAGTTTTTTAGCAACTTTGAAACCTGCGAGCCAAATACCACAGCACGAGAACAATTATTAAATGTGTTTGGTAATAAAAAAAATAAACGGAGAACAGCGTAATATGACCGAAAAAGAGAAATTAGAAGTAATCAAACATTCCTATGAAGTATTGCAGGGGTTGGTAAAGGACCTAAACGAAAGAGTAAAGGACGCCAAGGACGGTATTGCCACATCGGACCAAAACCTGATAATGGGGAGCTTGTATGGATTGGATTGCACCGCAGAGCGCATAAAAAATGTTTACGCGGTAATGACCTATCTACATACCAACCGAGGTTAAATATGCCCAAGACACGCCGAAAATGCCCAAACTGTGGCCGATACATGGTAGGTTACCCTGCTATAAGCCGGAAGGATAACAAGACGGAAATCTGTAGCACATGTGGATTACTGGAAGCACTAGATGCCTATATAAATAGGGGCTAGAAATTAATCTACTCCCTTTTACTATTGCCTACAGCAAGCGAATGTACTAGCAAACCTCACAAGGAGTCTTGGCATTTTTCTAGTCCACATTGGCTTTAATTCTTCCAAAGCAAAATTGAAAGATTTTACCTCTTATTCAAGGCATTTAAATTACAACAATTATAAATCCCTGAAAACAGAGTTGGAATTAAGAATTTTTGGCTAAATTTTCTATTAATTCCCTGTTTTGTTTTTAGGGAATTTATACAAGTTGTATAGGGGAAACAGGGCAAAAAATGGCTCAAAAAACCCTAAAAATTAACATTTTCCCTGTATTTTCCCTGCATATCAGGGAATTTGGCACAAAAAACTAACAGCATATTGCTGAGCAAACTACACACTCCGTATCTTTTTTATAACCTTTAGAGCAAACTCCCCGACGGAAGAATTGTCCGTCGGGGAGTTTTTCGTTATTCCACTAAAATCTGCTCTAAATGGCGGTTTAGAGGCGGTACAATGGCAAAAAGCGCTTATGATGCTCTGTTGTTCAAAAAAGAAGTGGAAATTTGTTGCTTGTATTATATATTTGATATACAATGAGCATTATGAGCCGCGTAAGTGTAGATGATTTTTGTGAAGAAACAGAATGTATATATGAAGGCGAGCATTATTCGGTGCGGGATAATGGCGCTGTAATGCGTCATGCCCGACCAGGAAAACGTGTGCGCCCTCTAGATAATCAATGGACTTTTGGAAGGCCAAATGCCTTAACAGGGTATATGGAAATAGCTTCTGTTCGAGTTCACAGAATTGTTGCTACTGCCTTTCATGGAGTTCCTCGCAATAAGGAAGATGTGGTTGATCATATAGATACAAATCGGCGCAATAATCGTCCCGAGAACCTTCGATGGTTGAGCCGGTTGGAAAATGTACTTAAAAATCCTTATACACGTAAAAAAATAGAATATCTTTGTGGTAGCATAGAGGCGTTTTTAGAAAATCCAAAGTTATTGCCTCTAAGTAAAGAAGACTCTAATTTCAATTGGATGCGAACAGTAACGAAGGAAGAGGCCGCTAATTGTTTGCACAATATGGAACGTTGGCGAGTTAAGGAACATACTACTCCAAAAGGAACTATGGGGGATTGGATTTTTAAAGACCTAAAGGAGCAACAACCTCAAGTAATAGACTCTCGAATAGTTTCTTTAACGCCAGGAGCTTTTCAAAAGGATTGGCACATTCCTTCGGAATTTCCTCTTTGTCCTATGAATGTGGAAAGGGAGAATCCATTATTAGGTTATGCTCACAATCTCCAAAAAGGTAAGGTTTTCTGTAAAAATAAATATTATGAGTCTATTTTAGAAGATTTTGTTATATCAAAGGATAATAATACTATTTGGATTATTTGTTCCAATGAAACAAATATGAAACCGTGGTCAGCATCAAAAATTATATTTGATAAGGGGTTTGTTCATATATCATTAGGTTCATTTTTTGAAAGAAATGGAGCTGAAAAAACAGTGACTCTTGATAGAGGCTTAGTCTGGCAAGGACCTGATGGAATAGATGACTATTGCTAAACTGATTAGGAAAAATTAATTATGCGTAATGTAGCAGAAGAAATAACTGGAGAATGGTTACGTTATATTAAAGGATGCAATTTTGTGGAATATAACGTGAAGGGCCCTCATCAAACTGAAATAGACGTTATCGGTCTGAAAATGGCTGAAAATACTATATATGTTTGTGAAGTGGCAGTGCATGTTCAAGGTTTACAATATGTAAACACAAAAACTAGTCAGCCCAATACAGCAAATAAATTTATCCAAAAGTTTAAAAAAGATAAAGACTATATTGATAAACATTTTCCTCATTTTAAAAAAATTTATATGTTGTGGAGTCCGGTAGTAAAAGTATCTAGAACAGGAGCGAAATATAATGCCCTGCAAGCCGTAAAGGATGTTCAACTGCAGTTGCAAAGAGAACTTCATATCCAACTCGAATTGGTGGTTAATGAGCATTATCTAGCCGCTATTAACCAGTTAAAGGAATACGCTTCTAATATTAGTTATGATTTGAGTAAATCAGCTGTTTTACGCTATCTTCAAATAGAGGGTTGCTTGCAAAAATATGCTAGTAAACTAAAGGAAGAAAATAAACTATAAATTGCCGCATTCTATATCAAACGAAATAGAGAGGATTCTTTTTACTTTCTTGTTAGGTTATCGGCCGTTTTTTAAATTATTTCTTTTAACTCCAGAGGTTCAATATATTTTTGAGGAATTGTTTCAAAACCCAAATATGCCCCTAAAATTTGTCCGGTTACGCTGCCGGTAGAATCGCTGTCGCCGGAGTGATTCACGGCGGTTAAAACTCCTTTTTCAAAATCGTTGCTGTATTTGAGGGCGCAATAAACGGCGATTGCCAGCGTTTCCTCCGCCACCCAACCTTGTCCCAACAATTTAAATGCATTATCAGTGGGGGTTTTTAGATGTGCAAGTGTTTGCGCTTGCGCAATCAGCATTAGCCATTTAGCCATTGTTGGAGAAATTTGTTTTTAGCGCAGGTAATCGCATCTGCGGTAAATAAAGTCTTTTGGGTATCGTCTGATATTTGGGCGATATTATTTGTGAGTACATAATCTGTTAGGCCGTCAGAACCATACTTATAAAATTTGTTCTCTATATATTGTAATCTACCAACCTTTGCATATTATCTATTTGGAACTCACAAAGTTTTTGGCGGACTTGCCGTAAATCTTGGATGTTAAGAGTGATGTCAGAAGTATTGTCTTCCAACCAAGAGTGCTTCCACATAGGCCAGCTTGGATATACGAATCCAATATAATCCCCATATTCTGAAGAAAAACGGTAGTTATTTTCATCGTATAAATCATCCATATTTAGATAATATGGATTACCTAATGCATTATTTCTTTGTTTATCCATATATACAAATACAAAAATCGGTTTTTGTAAGCGTTTAGCTAATTTGGGCAAAATAAAACAGTGCTCCTCCTTCCACTCTTGTAAAGACAGAGAAAAGAGAGTGATATCGTGTGTGTCGGTAAAAATAGGCGTTTTGGCACTACACCACTCTAATCTGCTTGTAGATAATGTTTGTATAGCTTTATGGATATTTTCCTGTTGTGTAATATTGGCTTTTTCCAGAGAAGAAAGAGAATGAAAGGAATATCCGCTTTCTAAAGACAATAACCATTGAAAGTCTTTTTGAGGGGTTATATGGGGGCTTCGTATTCCAATGCTTATGGACTGATGTATAAAATGCCATAAAAGCCACGTCCGAAAGTGTTCAAGCGCCATATAGTGTCGGCTTCCTATAAAGATATAACACTCCCCAGGAACAAACTCCACAAAAAAATCTTTTAATTTCTGGCTGGGACAAGGGATTCCTCCTTGTTTGGATTCAGCAGGGTGCCATGTGTTTTGTAGTCTTTGATTATATTCTTGGATGATATTTTGGATAGAATCACACATAATAATATCCTATTTGTCGGTAATTATTCCGCATTCTTGGTTGAAGTGCACATTCAGTTGTGTGCGTATAGAATGTTCACTATGAAACACGATATTTAATTCGTTTTCTCGTTGAGTTTTCTGGATAAAGATCAATAACTCATTAGAAAATATTTGCATTGAAGAAGGAAATAAATCTAATAAATTAGAGGGACTCCCTGTAAATTGTTGTTTGCATTGTACCGGTATTAATACGGCAATTTGTAATTCTTGGGCCAGTTCGCGCAATTTGCCCAATATATGATTTGTATTTTTTTGGGCCCCTTTAATTAACTGAAAAGAATCTATGGCTAGTAATTTGAGTTTTGTACCTGTTTGAGATAATTCTTTATGCAGCCGGCGGGTTTTTCGGCAAATTTCTTCTATGTCAATGGCAGGAGTATCATCAATATACAAGGCGGATTTTTGTAATTTCTCTAATGTCGGTTGAATGATCTGCTGGTATTGTGCTTGGGAGAAATATCCCTCTCTTAGCTGTGCAATTTTAATATTGCAGAATTTTCCTGCTAATCGTTCAAATAACCTGTTTTTTTCTATTTTTATAGAGAAAAACGCTGTTGGAATGTGTTGGGAAACTGCCGTATTTGCTATTACATTTGCGATAAAGGCCGTTTTCCCTTGGCGTGGTGTGGCGGTTACGAAAGTGAGTTTTCCTATTTCTAAACCGCCGATTTCAGCATCTAATGATTTAATTCCTGTGGGAACAAAATGGTTGTATATAGTCATATTTTCTCCTTTTCTATAGTTTAGATAAGCGTTGCGACAGCCTTCGGTCGTTTTTTAACTTCAGTAAATCTTTAACGCTTAAAACCTCTTTTGAAGTACCGGAGAGGATATCCAAAATGGTTTTAGCGGGTAAGAAGGATATTTCTAAAAGCCGGGAGATATAACTGTCTGTGCAGCCCTCTTGTTTTGCCAACTCTAAAATAGAGGAAGCCCTGCCGGAGAAGAGTTTTTCCCGCAAAGTATAACTTTGACAAATAATTCTAACTAATGGTTCTTTGGGATAATTAGGGATAGGATTTTCAGTTCCTAAAATAATCTTTTTTCCTTTGCAGGCCCTTCTAATTTGGAAAGGGTATTCAAAGGTTTGCAGGGTATTTTTATCATATGTAAGCGTTTTGCAAGATCTATTTTCTGCTATAGAAAGCAAAAATTCTTTTAGTTGGGCTGGGGATATGGTTAGTTTTAACGTGTTAGGGGCCAAATCAACTCTTGCCAGAAGTAATTTTCTTATTTCTGTAGATATGGAAAGCTGAGGAATTTTTGCTATTACATCTTGTTGTAGGGATATATGGTAATCCGAGAGAAGTGGGGTTAAAACTGAGGGAGCATTTAAGATTTCTTTTAAGCGCTGGGTAACAAAATTTTCCAGTTCTCCTGCCGGAACTTGCGTAATAGTTCCCAGTTTTTCCCTTTCTTGCTTAATCATAGCTTGGCTTGTGTAATATCGCCGTTTCTTGTTGCCGGAACCGCTTGCTTTGGGGCTCATCCGATTACCTTTATCGTCAAACAGTTTTCCGGCTAAGAAACTGGGGTGGGTGTCGTGATAGGTGCGTTTGACTTGGTGTTCCGTAATAATTTGTTGAACCGAGTTAAATAATTCCCTATCCACTAATGCCTGATGTAACCCCGGATACCATATTCCTTTATGTCCCACTTCTCCGATATAGACCCGATTGGATAAAATACGATGCAAATTAATTTTGGTAAAGGGTTTCCCTAAAGAGGTTTGGATGTTGTTAGCGCGTACCCAATCTAACAGTTTTCCGACGCTTTTTAACGTATAGTATTGTTTGAACAACGAGATTAATACGGCGGCCTGCTGCGGATGAGGGTAGAGTTTCTTGTCTTTGCGTTCATATCCAAAAGGTGGATAACCGCCCATCCACATACCTTTCTTTTTACTGGCGGCGTATTTATCCCGGATCCGTTCGGCAGTCACTTCCCGTTCAAATTGTGCAAAAGACAGAAGCATATTAAGCGTCAACCGGCCCATACTGGTCGTGGTATTGAAGTGTTGGGTAATGGATACGAAAGATGCTTGGCTGGCGTCTAACACCTCTATGATTTTACTGAAATCCATTAAACTGCGTGTCAACCGGTCAATTTTATAGACAACGATAATATCAACTTGTCCCAACCGGACATCTTGTAGGAGTTTTTGAAGAGCGGGGCGTTCCAGCGTCCCTCCGGAATATCCGCCATCATCGTAGGGTGTGGAAATCAGGACCCAATGCTCTGATTTCTGGCTTTTAATATAAGCTTCACAAGCTTCTCGCTGGGCTTGGAGGCTGTTAAAATTTTGTTCCAACCCTTCCTCGGAGGATTTCCGCGTATAAATGGCGCAGCGAATAGGTTTATTTTGCATTTTTTACCCCAAAAAAGACTTTTCCATTCCATTGCTTGCCTGTTATTTTGCGTGCGACGGCGGATAAGCTCTTGTAGGTTTGTCCGCTATACAAATACCCGTTTGGAATGACTTCCACTTTGTATTGGCTTCCATTATAAGAGCGTATGAAACAGGTTCTCTCGGAAAAAGTCTTTTCCTCGGGGCGGTTTTGTTTGTATTTATTTATATTTTCTTGCGTTTGAGTGAGTTGCCGGAAGAAGTGTCTAAGATTGATTTTGTCTTCGTACGCTTGTTTATACCAGGTAATATACCTAACCAGCAAGGATCTGCGCAGCTTGGGTATTGGTTTTTTGACGTACATAGCCCAAGCTTTGCATAATTGTTTATTTGTCAGCGTATGGGGTGTTTTCATATTCCCTCCCACGTATATTACTGCTTACGTAGGGAGGGATAGTCAAGCTAATCTTGCTGAAGATATTTCTTCAGTGTGTTGTGCAGTGTATGCTTTAAAGAGATGGGTTCTACAATATGAATATGCGGCAACCAAGGCATTAGGGGCAGCAAGACTTCTTCGTCTTGGGATATGGTTGTTTCAAGCGTTAGGCTTCCGTCCGAATGTTTGGTTACGATTTTTTGTCTTGGGAAATAGTTCCGTTTTTCAAAATAAGAGGCAATATTTGCCTCAATTTTCAAAATTACGCGGTTTTTTATTTGTTCGTTAAAGAATACGCTGGTACTTTCTTTTAGGGCGTCTAAGGCCGTTTTGGGGGGAGTAAAAGCCTCTTGCGTGTTTTTTATCTCCAAAATACGGTCCAAACGCAAAGTTTTAATTTGTTTCCGGTCGTTTAAACCGAACACATACCAAAATCCGCCAGAATGCAGTAATTTGAGCGGTTGCAGATAATAATTTAATTTTTTAGCGGGATCCGTCGCAAATGTTAAATATACTGCCGTATGGGTATGGATTGCTTGTTCCAGTGCCTGCGTGACGGCGGATTTTTCATAGGCCGAAGAAGCGATTTGGAAATAATACGGGGATTCCTCTAGAGGACGTATAAGCCGCTGGTTTAAATTAGAGATTAAATTTTCAAATTTAGAGCCAAACGGTTTGGCCAATTCTAAAAGTAACACGAGCGCAGAAAGTTCTTCCTTGGATAATTGTAATTTTTTTAGGGAAAAACCTTCCGTAAAACTATAAGTTCCCGGTTTAACTTTATAGAGCGGGATTCCGGCCGCTTCTAAATTAAGAATGTCCCGTTGAATGGTCCGTACAGTTACGCCCAATTCTGCCGCTTCGCGGGGGATATCAATATGCCCGCCGTCCAATACGTTAAGCAGGTAAATGGTACGGGTTAATTTATTGAGCGTTTTCTCTTTCATAGTCCTGGCAAATTTCTTTGAGAGATTCTTTTAATTTGGGATATTTTCCTTTGATAAATTTTTCCATAAAAGCTCTTATGGAGTCTCTAATCCCTTCCATTACATTATCATATTCTGATTGTTTTAAAACAGTTTCTTCCAAAATCCTTTCCCACTTATTTCCCTGCCGGCCTTTGTTAAATAAAGAATTAGCTTTGATTTTATGTAATAAAAACTCTTTAAATCCATCTTGTTTGGCCGCTAAAATCATTAGTTTTAAGATTAAATTTCCATTTTGGACTTTAAACTCAAAAGTAAGAGCATTCTTTGGTTGTTTCCAGCCCCCATAATCTACACTTTCATTAATTTGCAGACAGGGACGGTTTTTAAATTCTTTGATATAAAATGTAATACTATTTTTAAAAGCTCTATCTAATTCAAACTCGCTATTCCACTCATTTTGCAAAGATTTTTCTAAAAAGTTCTTTATTTGTGTTTGAGTATCTTGTTTATATTCCATAACAGTATCAAAAACTTTTGAGTGGTGACTGTACAAGTCAGTGCAAAGTTCTTCAATTTCTTTATCTTCCATAAGTACCTCTCTTTTTAAAATCTCTCTGTAATTTTCTAAAAAAGATCTCACATCGGGCTGTACGTCCTCTCTCTTCAAAATAGCTTCTACCATATCAGCCACTAGCTCATAGCTGCCAAATATCCATTTTCCTTCATCATCCGTTTTGGGTGATGAGCCGGCCGGAGTGAGAAATAAAAGATGCAGCGTTTTATAACTATATTCTTTTTGCAAGGCTTCTCTGTATCGTTTTAATTGGTTTGCTCCCTCTCCTGATTTGATTTTGTTTTCTATAGCTAGGATTTCTCCGTTATTTAAATCCAGCAATAAATCTATCTGTCCAGAAGTCCCTATTTTTACTTCTCTTCTTACCAAAGCTGAGTTGGTAGGAGCGATTGTCATATTCATTTGGCGCAGTGAGTTTAAAAAACAAGATAGAGGAAAATCTTTTAATTGGTGACTTCCTCGTGTGTCAAACAGCCATGCCAGTACGTTTGAGTGACGGATTTCAAAATGCTCAATGTTTAACGTAGAGAAGATATTGAAGCGATTTAGAATAGTATGTAACTTTTGGAATTGGGAATCTTGTTTTAGCTTATCTAAAGCATCTTTGGTGATAGTGTTCATAAACCCTCCATTTGGCTAAGTTATACTATAACTCTATTAAACGACAAAGGTTGGTCGTTTTTATCAAAAAGAGGGTATAAAAAAGCGACGACCGCACTTTGAGGGTGATCAAACGCTCAGAAATGGGTCATCGCCGCTATGCCCATTTGGGCACAGCAAAACCATGACCTCATCTTGGTTTGATCACCATTTAGACGTTTAATCGTCTAAATCGTTGCCTTTACGGCTCCAAAACGAGTCATACAAATTTGGCACTACAATTCTATTAAAACAAATTCGGACAGAAACGACAAATTTCTGTCCGAATAATTTTAGAAGGCAAATTCTCCTTCTGTTTCATGTGGCATAAATTGGATCAGTATTTTGGCTACTTTGATATTTCCTTTTAATGCCTCATTTACCCAAAGGCGGCCTAGGGCTTGTTTAACTGAAATTTCGGAGATTTCTTTTCCCTCTTTGACTATAATCGTACGGTTCATCTCCTCCCGAATTATGGCGTGCATACTCTTTCGCCCTATTGGGCGTCCATTGGGATTCCCGGATTGTCCGGGCTTGAATTGAAATTCTTTTGGCGGATGCCCCGGTCCTACTTTGTAAATATGTAATTTCATACAAGTACCTCCTTAAATTTAGCTTTTTGACCAGTTAACTGTTCAAATCGGTATAGAATTACGTCGCAATAGTGGGGATCAATTTCTATCATATAGCCTTTACGATTAGTTCTTTCGCAAGCAAGAAGAGTGGAGCCGCTCCCTGCAAAGCAATCCAAAACGATGTCTCCAATATTACTCACGTCTAAAATAGCGTCTGCAATCATTCCTACGGGTTTGACTGTCGGATGGAATTTTAAATCATTTCGATTCACGGGATTAGAAACCCGTACTCCGGGGTAGCTCCACACATTTGTTCTGTTCCGTCCGTATTTTCCTAAGTCGATGTTATTAATATGAGAAGCATTTCCGTTTTTGAACAAGAAGAAAAATTCATGCTGTGAACGATACAAAGACCCCATTCCTCCACATTGTTTATCCCATACGCAGATGTTTTTCAGTGCGCTATAGGCTTTACCTGCGGTAGTTATTTCGGCAATATGTCGCCAGTCCATACATACAAAGTGGAGGGATCCGTCTTTTGAGAACTGAATTAAATTCTTAAAAGTTTGGGAGAGAAAATGAGTAAACTCCTGAGAACTCATTTCTCCATGAGCCATTGCAAAATCTTTATGCTTGTATTTGCCGTTTCCACAGATATGTCCATCTGTTTTGACGTTAAACGGCGCGTCAGTAAATACCATATCAGCTTTTTTATTGCCCAGTAATTCCCGATAACTATCGGATTCAAGCGCATTTCCACAAAACAACAGATGCTTTCCTAGGCTCCACAACTCGCCCGGTTTAACTCGTTTTGGAATGTTTGAAGAAAGATCAAGGTCTTCTTCGTGCAGAGTATTTATTTCTGGCAGGTATAATAAATCAATATCCGGAGTTGAAAAACCTGTCACATTGATGTCCATCTCATTTTGGTATAAGATTAAATCTTGGAATTCCAGTTTTAAGGCTTCTTTATTCCAACAACTTTGCTCAGCAATACGATTGTCTGCTATCCGAAAAGCTTTTAACTCAAGGGGCGAGAGATGTTCAATTTTTACTGTTGGAACTGTTTTTAAGTTTAGTTTCGTAGCTGCTAACACGCGTCCGTGTCCTGCCAAGATAAAATTATCTTTATCGATTAGTACCGGATTGTTGAAACCAAACGCTTTAATACTTCTTGCCAACAACTCTATTTGTTTGGGGGAGTGAATACGCGTATTCCTAGAATAGGATTTGAGCGTTTCTATAGGTGTATTTTCGATTTTCATATTTATCTCCTTACTGGGAATATAATCAGTCTAGTCAATAAAGAGATAAATCACGAGGACACGAAAATATAAAAGTTATGTCCTTTTGATTATGAAGAGATTTCTGATTAGTTTTCTAGCCCGGCCACATCTTCTATGGAAAGCATCGGAACTTACATTTTGGAGAGCTTTTCTTAATACTTTATCTTTTTGAGCTTTTTCAAACAGATCAGCTTCTGTCATACTTTTTGTTTGTAAACTAAGTAAGCGGAGATTTTCTAAGTTTGTGTCTGTAAAATATTTTGAAGGAAGCTCTTTTAAGTTAGCTTCAATAGCCGCTTTCTTGGAACGGAGAAACTCAATTAGTTCTGAAAATTTGATGTTATGGGTGATATGAACCGCTATATAAGGCTCTTCTGGAGATGCGTAGTAAATGGAAATTGGGTCTATAGCTTGTTCAATGGTGTTACACCATACAATTGAGAAAAGATGCGGTTCTAAAAGAGGGTGAATAGAATAATTTTTTTGTCCGCCGCCAGCGATGATATCCCATTGAACTTGTTTAGCTAATTCAAACAGTTTTTTATATTTTTTATGTTTAAGGATAAAATGACTAGGGCCTGCTTCAAAGCCTTCTAGTGGTAAGCCGTATTTTTGACGGTAGTTGCGTACAAATTGGATAAAATCTTGATTAAGAACAATTGCTCGGGCCAAAAAGATTAATTCTACGGATACTTTACTATATCCGGCTGGATAATTTTCTAAGGCCCGCCCGCTGGTAACAATTTTATATGACGGGTGCGTATGAACATTTACTCCCGGCAATCGTTTCAATAGGAATTTAATTTGCATATACTACTTCAATACTATATTCATCTCTTTTAAAATATTTCGAAAATCCTCTAAATATATATTGTTTAAAATATGGCTCGGCGAATTGCCATCATAGTTGATAGCATTAATATTTTGTATAGAAATATACTTGTTAGATTCTTGTTTTTTTAAAGTAGTTGTAAATATGACTTGATTAGGAAGGGCTGAGAATTTACTCAGTACGATTGCTTCTTTTTGTGTTGATAACTCACCCTCTCGGAAGCCATCAACTATGATCGGAAAAGGATGTTGCAATGTTTTTACTAAGGCATATAATTTGGCTAAATAAAATTCAGCGTTTTCACTTCCTGAAAAAGTCTGATCTTTACGAGCAAATAAAGAGTCAAAATCAAGTTTTCCGAAAGGGTCAACCTCTTTATAAAATTCATTCATAAAAAACAGAAGTTGTTTGTTTATGTATTCTTTTGAGTTTTTTATTATATTTATTTGCTCTAATAAATTATGTAGTTTATTAGAAAGATTTAGAATTTTTTGATCTATTTGTTGTACTTCTTTTTCTGCGTCTGCAACACTTAATAATTCTTTTTTAACCAATAGCAAGCTTTCTATTGAAACATCTTCTTCTTGCATTAGATCGCGTATTTCATTTTGAAGATCAGCCATTTTTTTGGAAAATTGCTGAATATCTTCTTTGGCAGAATCAATCCTTTCCTGAATTGCCTTTTGAATATTGTTGCGGATTGTTGTATCTGACACGTCGAAGGTAACATTCTGGTGGGCATTTTCATATCCTATGCATGAAGAACCACAGTCTAGACATGTTAGCCGTCCTTCTTTCAATTCTGTATTTAGTGATCTTAATTCATTCAGTAGATTCTCATTCTTTATCTTGGAGCTGTATAATCTATTAATTTTTTTCTTAAAACTATTCAATTCTGCATTTTTTTCTTCTAATTTTTGTATTTTGGCATCTATCTGCTCTTGATTTTTAATATAACTAGCATAAGCAACAGAGTTAGATAATTCAGATAGAATACGGGTTTTTTTGATTAAATAATTTTTTTCTTTTTTAAGTTCTTCTATTTCATGCTTGATTTTATCGGGATTAGTATTCTGGTCTAAGGTATAGCATTTACTCCACGCATAAACCATATTGATAAAATCTTTTTTTGTATAGTATGAGTCATTAAAGATTGAAGAAGCATTCCTACCATCTTGACCAACAAAGAAGAGTTGGGTAAATAAAACAGGATCAACTAACTTCAATGTGTTGTCTCCTTCTTTTATAATTAATGGAAGAGAATAAATATATTGACTAAAAAAGCGTTTAAATTCCGATATGGAGTCGTACAAATGGAAATGGTTTCCTCTTTTAATAATAAAAGAATTATTTTTTCGGCAAATTTTTAGAATGCTTTGGTTTATTTCTAACTCAAGATAAAAGTAAAGATGTTTATAGCTAAAACCGCTGGGAAAAGCTGGTTCATTGCCTAAAATGTATCCAATGGATTGGGTTACAATTGTTTTTCCTTTGTTATTATCATGGCTATATATAATATTGCAGTTTGGTTGTAATGAATTTTCAATAAAAGCTTCTTCTGCACTTCCAAATGCTACTTTTTTAAGAATAATCATTTTTCGAATGCCTCCTTGAGTAAGGCAATAAAGTATAAAACTGCCTCGCGATCTAGGTGATGTACATTCAGAATATGGTCCCGCGGAATTGTTTTAAGTAAAACCTCAAGAGATTGATTTTTATTGAGAGGGTCTTTTGCTATATAATAGATGTCTTCAAAGAGTTTCCAATACGCTTGAGCATTATTTTTGTCACAGACCATTCTGAATAATTGATTTTGACAAGATTGAATAAATTCTTGTCTATCTAATTTATTTTGTCTAATAGAACAAGCGTATTCCATAAAACTTTGAGGAATTCCTTCTATTAACGACGTTTTATTTACTAATCTGCTTAAAACCATTAATTTAATCTCTCCTGTAGAGAGGTGGCGATTGTAATGAAAAAACTCAGAGATTTGGTGGATTAGAATTCCTTCTACTTTTGACAGTTTTTTAGCATGTTGTTTAGCCCTGATTTCTTCAAATATTTTTTGCAAATATTCTTTTTCATCATCAATAATTATATTTTCATTCTGAATAATACCTTTAATGTACTCTTCTTTGGATTTATCATCAATAACAAAAGAAACTTTAGATAAAAATGAACTTATCTTAGCGTCAGTAATTGAAGAATTATCAATGTAGCTTTTTTCCGTTCCTTCTTCTATTAATCCTCGCTTAATTGCTTGTTGAGCTCTTTTAGTAAAATTATTAATATCAAATACGAATAGATTGGGATTTATCAGAGCGGAGGGAGAAATCCCTCCTATGAATAGAATAAAATCCTTAAAATTTAAATCAGAAATATAATTTTTAAAAAGAGTAATTAAAAATCTACCAATTTTTTTTGCATTAATATTAGTGTTGCCTTTAGACTGCAAGTCATAGGCTTCGTCTTGTAAACGATGGATACCTGTTACATCATTAAAGAAATCAATGGCGAAAAATTCAATAGCATCTCGATTCCTATAAAAATTCATCAAATACAATAAGGCCTTGGTCTCCATATCAGAGGCTTTTTCGTTTGTTTTTTCTGATGAGGTTATGAGATAGGACATATAATATCCTTGTTAGTTTATATCGATTTATTTTAGTTATTATATATTATTTCGTATTACAAAAGAACCCTGTTTCTCCCTGTTATGCAGGGATATTATTATCTCAAAAAGAGCATTTGGCTAGGGAAATTCAGCACTCCGCCATTTTTCTTACTAAAAAGCCCTGATTCTTTGTTGTTTGCTCGGTCGGATACCTCCGCGCTAACGCCTAGAATTAGGGCTTTTTATTTAGAAAACTCCCAACCTTTTATTAGGAATATACCCGGGGAAAGTTAGATGAAATTTCTCTTTTCGTATAAATTAAAAAACACCCGAAAGGGTGTTTTTTAATGGCTAAAAGTGAAATCCGGTACGGAGTGTAAAAGAGGCTTCCCACGGGGAGTTTATCTGAAAGAAATTCCCCAGATTATCTTTAAAGCAATAAGATACGCGGCCTTCTAATCCCAAGAAAAAACCGCTGTAAATATCAACCTCTGTTCCCAACCCGAACATTAAATAGGGGCTTGTGGCAGAATCTTCCAACGACCGCAAATAAGAGATAAACCTTTTCATTGCGCCGGCTTCTGCTACCGCATACGAATGTGGAGTAGTATCAGGCGATAAATTGAATTTACCCAGTACGCCCAAGCGGCGGGTTTTGTACGAGGAAATCAGCGGTTGGTTGTCTTGCTTATTGCTAAAATAAATTGCCGGGCCTAGGGCAAAGCGAGAGGAAAGGCCGTATAATAGGCGGAAATCTGTAAAGTTTTTATCGTGGATGATGGTGTCGCCGGACGGGTCTTGCAAAGAAGAGGAGGTTAATCCCATACCGACGGAAATTTCTAAACGGGAAAAATTAACAGGTGTACCCTGTTCGGCGTGGTAAATTTGAGCATATGATGAAACAGAAAATAAGAGCAAAGCGAGAAGCAACAAATGTTTCATAAATATATTTTAACAAGTTCATACACGCGATGAAAATACTCCAAAGCAGTTAGTGGGGAAAAACAGTTTATTTTTGTAATATAGGTGGAAAAGTTGGGAGGAATTAGATGCAACACCCCGGGCTTACGCCCGAGGTGTATTGTGAGCAGTATTTATAAAAAACCCGCCGTTAGGCGGGTTTTTAAAACTTAATATTCAACCTGATGGTCCGGCTTAGTGTAACCTTTGCTCTTTAAGTATTGCACCATTTTATCAGAACTGTTTGCTTGGGCTACATCCAAAGCATAAACAAACACCCCATCGCTCATAATGGCGTTGGCCTCACCGCCGTTTTCAATTAAGAATTTAACCATAGGCAAATTATCCGCAAAAACGGCTTTCATTGCAGGAGACATTCCCTTTTCGGTATTTGCATTGACTTTGGCCCCAGCCTTAATTAACGTTCTGGCGGAATCAATCTGCTTCGTAGAGGCCACTTTCATCAAAGGCGTTTCCTGGTCAGCATCGGTAGCATTTACATTAGCCTTGTGATTGACAAAAATACGAATCATTGTGGGATTAGCACCATTTGCCGCAGACAATAAAAGCGGAGTTTCGGCATTTTTACCACACGCAAAATCCACCTTGGCATTTAATTTAAGCAAATATTCAGCCACTTGGGGCCGGTTATTAGAAGCCGCAAAGCATAACGCGGTCCTGTTGTCTTTATTTGTGGTATTTACTCTTGCGCCGGCATTACCTAAAAGTTTGACAATGTCAATATAGCCTTTTTTAGCGGCCCACATCATTGGGGTATTGCCGTTATCGTCTTTTACGTTTACCAGAGTTTTGGTAATAGTAGCATTGTCAATCATTTGTTTTACTTTATTGACTTTACCATTTTTTACCGCAGTCAAGAACTCATTGGCGGTTTTTTCGGATGTCAACATATTAGACAAAGCCGAAGCTACATTGCCTTGCTTTTGTGCATAGGTCATTGGTGCACACAGAACAGCCGTCAGTACAAGCAACAGAACCTTTTTCATTTCATTTTTCTCCTTTAAATAGTAAATATAGTTACAGTATAGTTCTATAAATCGGAAAAATCAAGGATAAGTTGAATTGTGTTGCGTGAACAACTGCAAAAGTAGTAAAACGAAACAGGGTAATTTCCTTGATATTTTAAGGAAAATGGAGAGAACTAAAAAGAAATATTTTCTTTTTTAAATAAATTTGCTAAAATAAATATGTAAGATTTATGCCGGGGTGCTGGAATTGGTATACAGGATAGTCTCAAAAACTATTGCCCGCACGGGCTTAAGGGTTCAAGTCCCTTCCCCGGTAAAGATTTAGAAGCCACCGTTTAGGTGGCATTTTCATTTTATACGGGGAAGCGCACCAACTGCTTGGTGTGCGTAGGGACTTGAAGGCCGGAGCGATGTTTGAGTTTGCGCGCAAAAAGTACCGCATCGCGCAAGGCGAAAACCGCGAGGCCCGGCCCGAAGGCTTTTTCCG
>CAKSUD010000013.1 GCA_934500865.1 uncultured Clostridia bacterium
GGGACAGAGTGGAGCACAATAACAGTGCCAACACCAAAAGCAGATACAGGATACTGTTTCGATAAATGGACACCGGAATTACCGGCAAGCGAATCAAAGGTAACAGCCGATGCAACATATACAGCAAACTTTGCAGAAGATAAGAACAACAACAACATTCCAGATTATAAAGAAGATAAATATACAATCACATTTGTAGCCGGAGAAAACGGAACATTAGAAGGAACAACAAGTTTTGGAGATATCTTAACAGGGACAGAGTGGAGCACAATAACAGTGCCAACACCAAAAGCAGATACAGGATACTGTTTCGATAAATGGACACCGGAGTTACCATCAAGCGAATCAAAGGTAACAGATAATGCAGTATATACAGCAAATTTTGTAAAAGACGCAAGTCAAACAAAGGAAATAAGTTATACAGTAGAATACTATAAAGACGGTATACATGTAACAGCGGACGATGTAGTAGTAAGTAAAGATGTATGGGTAAATGATACAACATTAGAAGTAGATGAAGTAAACACATCAAACGATAAATATACAGGTTACAAATTTGAGAAAACAGAGCCAACTGAAATACCAACAACGATAGCAGATGGTGGAGTAATCAAAGTATATTACGTAACAAAGACTTATAAAGTATCTTATGACGCAAATGGTGGCGAAAATGCGCCTGCAGAACAAACAAAAATTCATGATGTTGAATTAAAATTGTCAAATTCTAAGCCAACAAGAGAAGGCTATACCTTTATAGAGTGGAATACTAAGGAAGATGGAACAGGAGAAAGTTATACTCTTGGAGCGACTTATACAGAAAATAGCTCATTGATGTTATATGCACAATGGGAAGAAATTTCTGAATTAGAAGCAGAAATCTCTTGTGAGTACCCTACAAGTAATGGAGTAAAGGCAGAACCAGGAGACAAAGTGGCCTATGAAATAACATTAAGTTCAGCAACATCTAATGTGACATTACCAACAGAAGTAAAGGTAAAATTAGATTCTAAAGTAAAATTAGATATTGATTCATTACCATCTAATGCCATTTATGATAGTGAAACAAACACAATAATTTGGACTGTAAGTGATGTAAATGATAAATTATCTTATGAAGTTGAAATAGATACTGATATACCGGCAGGTTCTAAGGTTACAACAAAAATAACTGAAGGTGCAACAGCAACGAATAACGTAATAGATATTGAATCAACGGTAACTGTAAAACAAGAAAAAGACAAAAATATTATATTGGTTCTTGATGTTTCAGGAAGTATGGATTACTGTGTAAAACATAATGATACGTTTAGAACAGCAATATTAACAGGTCAGAGAGGACATGGAATTGGACTTTCTTTTGAGGAATGTAATGAAAAGACTCGTCTTAAAGCATTGAAAGATGCTGCTAATAACTTTGTTACAGACGTATGCAATGGCAGAGGAAATGAAGATGTTACAGTAACAGTAATTGCATTTGATAATAATGCAACAAATAAAGGAACAATAAAGAATCCAACAATAGAACAACTAACGACAATTATAAATAAGCTCTCAGCAGATGGCGGAACAAATATGAGAGGAGCAGTTAAGGCTGCAACTACTGTATTAAATAGTGATGCTATGTTAACGGATGCAGTAAATTATGTAATTGTATTATCTGATGGTGAACCTAATGCTAGTCAATATTATTGTGATAGTGAGACTCTAAATGCATTTAGAGCAACTAATTCGAATGCTTATGCAATTGGTCTTGGAGATAATTATTCAAGGTCAGAATTACTAAAAATAGTTAATAATGATTCAAGCAAATTGTTTGATGCAAATCAAGAAGATGGCTTAGAAGCAGCATTTAACGAAATAGGTTCAATATTAAATAAAACTCAAACAACAGAAGGTATAATTGAAATTGATATTACTGATATAGCAGTTTATCCAATAAAATTAGCTTATAGAGATACTGCAATTAGAACAGTAACTGTAAACAATGAATCAGAATTAAATGCAAATAATCTTTCTATGAATGGCAACAAACTAATTTGGGATATATCTAAATATCCTGGTTGTAGTGAGTTTGAAATGGAAGTAAATAAAGAATCAACTATTAGTACTATGAGTGCGATAGAGCTTATGGATTTATCTATAGTTAACTGTATTGATGAAGTATTAGAATACGGAGATTCAGAATTAAATGATAATATAGAAGAATTAGAAAATGAAATTAATGAAGAACCAAAAGTAATAGAAGATGTAGAAAATGAAAAAGAAGCAACAGAAGAGTCAAAGGCAGAAGAAGTAGAAGAAAACACAGAAATAGAAGAAACAGTAGAAGAGCCAAAGGCAGAAGAAGTAGAAGAAAACACAGAAATAGAAGAAACAGTAGAAGAGCCAAAGGTCGAAGAAGTAGAAGAAAACACAGAAATAAAAGAAACAGTAGAAGAACCAAAGGCAGAAGAAGTAGAAGAAAACACAGAAATAGAAGAAGCAACAGAAGAGTCAAAGGTTGAAGAAGTGGAAAATGATATAGAAGTAGATGAAACAACAGGAGAATTGAAAAATGAGGTAGAAACTGAGGCTCAAGTAATAGAAGAAAATATTGAGCCAAAGATTGAAGAGTAAGACAAAAAAATAGAGTGATTTCTCACTCTATTTTTTTGTGCCTTAAAATAAATTTGCAATGTAATTAGCTCTTGCTGGGAAGTTCTTTGTGAAAGAATCTGCATTTGCTAAGTAAAGAGCTATGCTATCTGCAAAATCTTCACTAAGTGAATTCTTGCTATAATCTGTAACTACATTACCATCTGCTTTAACTGCACTACCGAAGTTTGTATAAGAGTAGTCGATAACTTTTGCTTTTCTAAGTTCATGTGCCCAAGTATGAGCAATTTCGTGTGTAACAATTCTTTGAATTTCTTTGTCTGTATAAGTAGATAGGTTATATAATGTTACTTTGTTGTAATCTGTGATACCTGCGGCTCTTGATGCGTGTTCTGTAGGTAATAATGTGATTTCTTTTAAGTTAGTTTTTGTTACTTCTGGCATTTTTGCAATTAATTCTGCAACATAGTCAATTTTCTTAGCATCTTTAGTTGTATAAACTACTTTTGCATTTTCTACTGTTTTTACATAAGCTTGTTCGTTTTCTAACATATAGTCTTTTACTAATCCGTTCTCATCAGCAACATAATATGTAAAAATTGCTTCTTCGTTTTGGTCATTTGTGAATTTTAATTCTTGTTTTCCGGTTAAACCATTTAAGTCGATTTCAAATCTTCCATCAATTACACTAACTTCTTGAGAATTAAAATAAACAGCACCTTGAGCTCTAAATAACTTAAAACCTAATTTCTTTTGAATTCTTGAATCAACGATAGAATTATTTTTTGAATCATCATCAGGAATAATGTTATACATTAAAGCTACTCTATCATCTGCGAATGAAACTGTTGTATATAAAAATAATGAAAACAAAATTGAAAATAACTTTTTCATAATAAAAACCTCCCAGTGCCAATTACCTTGGACCTAAGAGGTTAACGGTAATTTGGCAACCCGACTGGCATAGCTTTTAGCTTTAGCCTCGTAGCTTTGCGTCCTTGACTTTCATCAAGTTTGCCTTTTTCAAATTTAGTATTCTTTTCTTACATTAACTGTATCGGCAGGAGTTAAAAAAACTTAACACTTTTTTAAAAAATAATTTAAAAAATAGTCTATTTGACATAAAAACTAAACAATAGTATAATTTAAACATACTTAGTAATCCGTAAAAGCAATGTTTTTTTATTGCTTGGATACTGATAGTAAAAAATATTGCTTTTAGAAGAGGAAGGAAAAATGACTGATTTTGCTTATTCTTGTGCTAATGGAAGAGCCAACAACTTTGATAAGTTTTTCTATGGAAATGTTGATGGAGATCTGTTGATAACAGTTTGCGATGGTATGAAGGCGAAACAAAACAGAATGCCGTCAGCATTTATTAAATCCGGGAGGAAAAGTAATTTTCACTTGTCAGTAAATAGAATTAAGGACTATTTAAAAAAGATTTGTGAACCTAAAGATGACGATGAAGAATCCGATTTTTGCACCTGCAGATTGCATAACGATAATGTTACAATTGAGTGCTGTGGAACGAATCGAGTATATCTTATTCGAGAAGACGTGTTATATCATCTTACAGGCAATAGTAATTTGATAAAAACGTGTGAAGTAGTTTCTTTGGCAAGTGAAAATACGTTGTTTGAAAGACATAGATTTACTCTTCCTACGCATAATGGAGACATTATTTTCATGTGTACGGATGGTGCATATGGTATGTTGACTGATTCGTTAATTGAAGAAATGTGGAAATGTAATCCGTATATGAGTGATTTTTGCATGTCAGTAATTGAGGAGTCAAGAAAAACAGGATGTAGGGACAATCAGACGATTGTTGCATTTGTGATTTGACAAATAAGGCGCACTTTTACAGTGCGTCTTATTTGTTTAGATAAAATTATCATAAGTTTTTGTCTTATAGGTAGAAAGTGAGCTTGATACTGTCGAAAGTTTTGGTTTTATCCTGTCATTATGTGACAGGCTTTTTTATGCTGTTTAGTATATAGTTTCACTTGTTGGGAGGTCAATGAAATGAATATCTTAAATATTAGTGGGGCTATTGTTGTACAAGTTGTAGGGGCAATATTGCTTAGCGGGATAAAGTTCTTAGGAGTACAAATTCCGTTTGTTATTGGGTTTATAGAGCAAGATGAAAATGTTAAAAAGAAAATTGCATTGTATATATTATCTGTACTTACAATAGCATTAAGGTTTTCTTGGCTTAGTTCAATTAGATTTGGAATTAGTGTAATATTGCTTTATTCAATAGTAAGTGTATTTAAGGCGCTTAACTTTAAAATGAAAAATGATATGTATGCATATCTGTTTTTTGCCGGTTTTGTGGCGGAACTGCTTTGGTGTGCTTTTGAAGGAATATTGGTTTATGACGTGATTGTTGCTATTGCTAAGGGACTTGCGATAGTTGGTGGGTATATTTTGTTTAGCAAATTTAGGGAAATGAACAATGAACTTACAGATAAGGAATTTTTATATGCAATTGTGGCGATTGGTTTGATGCTTTGCGGGTTTCAGGATATAACTATTTTTTCTGTTAATTTAAAAAATGTTTTTTGTGCATATGTCGTACTTATGCTGGCACATATGAATGGAATAAAACATGCATCAATTGCCGGATTGGTACTTGGAACTATAAATGAAATCTCGAACCCTAATATGGGTGTGTCTATAATTTCGTTATCCCTTGGCGGATTTTGTGCGGGAATGTTTAAAGAAAAGGGCAAAATGACACAAATATGGGGCTTTTTGCTTGGTAACAGTATACTTGCTTACTACATTATGGGGTATAATTCACTAATTATGAAATATCTTGAAATATTACTTGCGAGTAGTTTATTTTATGTATCTTGTAAAAGTAAAATGGACGAGCTTATAATGTTTACTTCTGATGCTATTGCTTTGCCCCCGGTAGATGATTCGGCAATGAAGCAACTTGAAATGTCGTCTGGGAGTATGTTCTCGGTCTCAGAGTTGATTGATGACTTTGAGTTGGAGCCAGATGGGGAGTTAGATGTGTTTGATGACATAAAGGAAGATATATGTTTTTCCTGTGATAATTATGATGAATGTTGGGATAAGAATTATGATGAAACATCAGATGAAATTTTTAATGTTATTGAAAAATTGGAGGATAATGAGACAATAGAGGAAGGGAGTTTTCTTAATATGAGTTCGTGTAACAATAGTAGAGAGATATTGGATAAGATAACAAGCAAATATGAGAGGTTTAAATCCGGGAAAAAGGACGAGCCTTTTAATGTGTTAAAGCAATGTGTTTCTAATCAGTTTAAAGGCTTTTCTCAGTATATTACTCAAATGAAGGACAAAATTTATGAAGATAAAGCAGAAAGCATAGATGAAAAAATTATAAATGCGTTTGAAAAAGAAAACATAAAGATAGAAAAGCTAAATGTTGAGGTGAATGATAAAGAGTGCGAAGTTTCGCTTAAAATGGAAGAGGACTTGCCTAAAGTTGGTTTCTTGTTAATAGCTAATAATATTTTGTCAAAAATTTTAAATAGAAGAATGGTCGTTGCTGATGAGAAAAAGGATATGATGATTTTTAGAAATAAAGGAGTGCTAAAAGCAGAATCGGAAGTTATTACTAAGAAGGCAGATAACGAGTCAATTATAGGCGACAGTTATAAAATTGTAGATAGTGAAGAAAATAAATATATGGCTATATTAAGTGACGGGATGGGAACCGGTTATGAGGCATCTAAGGTTAGTTCGGCGTTGGTTGAGATGTTCGCTCAGATGTCTAAGACGGGTATAAGCGTTGGAACTATAACTAATATGATTAATTCTTTTATGGGCTATATTTCAAAAACTGAAAAAATCGTTACTTTAGATGCTATGTCTATTGATTTACTTACCGGAGAATGTGAATTTTTAAAGGTAGGAAGTGCCCCGACTTTTGTTATAAAGGGAAAGAATGTAGACATTATTTCATGTGACACTCTACCGCTTGGGATTTTTGATAATGTTGAGTTTTTCCAAAAAAGATATAACTTAGACGTAGGGGATATTATTGTTTTGGTGTCTGATGGTGTTATTGATTCTAAAAGGAATGTAATAAATAAAGAGTTTTGGGTGTCTAGTTTCTTACGTGAACTTGATATTACAGATCCAAAGATAATTGCGGAGGAATTACTGGAAAAGACGATAGATAATTATAATGGAGATATTAAGGACGATATATCTATTATAGTTACGAAAATAAGTGAATAAACACAGAAGAGTTGTAAAAAGAATATTTTTTACAACTCTTTTTTTAAAAACATACTTGACAAGCATATATGAATATATTATCATATGAATAGAAAGACATATGAAAGGAGATTCATTATATGAAGCATAATCATGACGAAGTATTAAATAAGGTAATTTCTAATATGCCATCAGATAATATACTATGTGATTTGGGAGACCTTTTTAAGTTATTTGGTGATACTACGCGAATAAAAATTCTGTATTCTTTATTTGAATCTGAATTGTGCGTATGTGCAATCGCTAATTTGCTTAAAATGGAGCAATCGGCTATTTCTCACCAACTAAAAATATTAAAGGATGCCAAGCTCGTAGCAAGTAGGCGAGAGGGGAAGTCTAACATATACTATTTAGCAGATGAGCATGTAAGGCTCATAATAGGGCAAGGGTATAATCATTTGACAGAGGAGGAATAATTATGAAAAAGACATTTGAAATGGAAGATCTTGATTGTGCAAATTGTGCAATGAAGTTAGAAGAAAGTTTTAAGAAAATAGATGGCATAAAAGATGCAAATGTAAGCTACGTAATGCAAAAGCTCACAATAGAGGCTGATGATGAAGCGTTTGACAAAGTGATGAAAGAGGTTGTTAAGGTTTGCAAGAAAATAGAGCCTGATTGCACAATATTACTTTAGAGGAGAATGAATATGACTAAAAAACAAAAGAAAGTTTTAGGTAGAATTATTATAGCGTCTATACTTTTTGGAATAGCGTTTTTTACACCTATAAATGAGACTATAAAAATAGTACTTTACTTTGGCGCGTATTTAATAATTGGTTATGATGTAGTAATCAAGGCTGTTAGAAATATTTTTGCCGGTGAATTGTTTGATGAAAACTTCTTAATGGCGCTTGCAACTGTGGTTGCAATAATTGTAAAGGAATATCCTGAATCAGTTGCGGTAATGTTATTTTACCAAATAGGGGAATTGTTTCAAGGAATTGCAGTTGGGAAAAGCAGAAAATCAATTTCTGCCCTTATGGATATAAGACCCGATTCAGCGAATGTTTTGCGTGATGGAAATGAAGTTAATGTTTCACCGGATGAAGTAAAAGTAGGAGAAATAATCATAGTAAGACCCGGAGAAAAAATCCCACTTGATGGTGTTATTATTGAAGGAACTACTACTGTAAATACTGCGGCACTAACTGGTGAATCTTGCCCTCGCGACTTAGGAAAAAGCGATAATGTAGTTAGTGGTTCTATTAATGTAGGAGCTTTAATAAAAGTAAAGGTTTCTAGTATCTATGGTGAAAGTACTGTTTCTAAGATTTTGAATTTGGTTGAGAATTCATCTTCAAAGAAAGCAAAAGCAGAGAATTTTATAACGAAGTTTTCTAAATACTATACGCCTACGGTTGTAATTTGTGCGTTACTTCTTGCACTTATCCCGCCAATTGTGCTTGGTGAAGGTTTTAGTGAATGGATAAATAGGGCACTTATATTCTTGGTAGTATCTTGCCCATGTGCGTTAGTTATTTCAGTGCCACTATCCTTCTTTGGTGGAATAGGTGGAGCGTCTAAAAAAGGAATACTGATAAAGGGTTCTAATTATTTGGAATCATTATCTAAAGTAAAAACTGTTGTGTTTGATAAAACAGGGACATTGACATACGGGAATTTTGAGGTTACCGCAATTCATCCGATGGATATGCCCAGTGATGAATTACTGGATATAGCTGCAATGGCTGAGAGCTACTCTAATCACCCAATAGCAGATTCTATTGTTCGAGCTCATGCTGAGCATATAGATAAGAGCAGAATTGGTGAAATTTCTGAGTTGCCAGGGCTTGGTATAAAGGCTGTTATAGATGGAAAAACAGTACTTGCCGGAAATGGAAAGCTTATGGAGAGCGAGAAAGTAGAATGGCATGAATGTAGCCTGCATTCCGGAACAATAGTGCATATAGCCGTGAATGGTGTATATTCCGGTCATATAGTAATTTCGGATAAAATAAAAGAAGATTCTGCTGAGGCTATTGATAAGCTAAAGAGTATTGGTATTCAAAAGACGGTTATGCTTACGGGAGATATAAAAGACGTAGGAGAAAGCGTTGGAAAAGAATTAAAATTAGATGAGGTATATGCTGAACTTATGCCGGATAATAAGGTAGAAATTGTTGAGAGATTAATTAGTGAAAAGGATACTAATTCGACACTTGCATTTGTCGGTGACGGTGTAAATGATGCACCGGTTCTGGCTAGGGCAGATGTGGGAATAGCGATGGGAGCATTAGGAAGTGATGCGGCAATAGAGGCAGCAGATATAGTTTTAATGGATGATAAGCCTACTAAAATTGCTGAAGCAATTAGAATTTCTAGAAAGACAATGCGTATAGTTAAGGAAAATATAACTTTTGCATTGCTAGTAAAAGCTATAGTTTTAGCCCTTGGAGCATTAGGATTAGCGAGTATGTGGTTTGCAGTGTTTGCGGATGTAGGAGTTATGATTTTAGCAATATTAAATGCTATTAGGGCATTAGAAGGTTAGAAAAAAGAGATGTGCAAAGCGCATCTCTTTTTGCGTTAGTTATTTTTCTTTGAGAGTTCTACGTCTGATACATAAACATACTTACTGCAAATTGTGCATATTTCCGTACTAGAGCAGGTACACGTTTTGCCATGCTCATTTGCATATTTTGGAGTGTTACACGTATAAGTTATGCAAATATTCCCCTCATAGTAGGTAGCACCAAACTTTTTCATATTTTCGGCTTCTTCATTAATTAGAAGATTGGCTTCTTTGGGAAGTGTGATGTCTGAGTCAACGCTAACTATACTGTTTGCAATACTGATTTTATACTCGCCACTAACGTTATGAGTATATACTTCGGGAGTAGATATCCAAATTGTGAGCATCGTAATTGCAATTGCTAATACAAAGCTAATGTATAAATTAACTTTCTTATTTGCAAGTGCCACTAAGCCATGGAAAAGACAATAGGTGACGGATATACACGGTATTAAAATGGCTTTTGCTGAAGTGCTGTCGGCATACGAAGCGTGAAGAACCATTAAAAGTAAAAGTCCACAGCATACTGTGACGTCGATAATGGCTACCGCATGCTTTGTTTTTTTGCTACCGTAAATTTCTGTTGGGAGTGTTATTCCCATGCTAACAATGACAACGGAAAGCAGCAGGATGAGGATGAAGAAAAAGGCAAACATGTGCGAAACCTCCTAGAAAATAAAAAATAGGATAATTATAAAATATAATTTTCATATAAGATTATATCATAGTGTTTACATAAAATCAATACAAAAGAATGAGAAGGAAATATAGACAAAAAAAGAAGGCAGTCTGCCTTCTTTACTTAAAACTTATTTCACTTATTGCTAAATCTGAATAGTATGCCCCCTTATATACGTCTAGGACAGTTAATTTTACTGAGGAGGTTATAACAGGGGTATCAAAATTAATTTCAAATCCTTTTTTACTTTCACTAAAACTAATCTTTGCAATGTCATAAGTTAATATCGTACCATCTGAAAACTCTAATGAGAATTTTTTCATTCTTCCATTATTTAGATAGGTTGTATTGTTTTTTAAATAACCATTATAAATGGTCATAGAAGAAACTGTTTGATTGTTTTCGGAAGAGTACAATATCCATTCGCCAATTCCATTTCCTTTAGCACCTTCTAGCCAAGCTGTTTCTAGTTTGCCGTCTAGTGTTAAATTAGGTTTATATGAAAATTTGCCTTGAGATGCAAGAGATGATGAAGATGTCACGGATGAAAATTCTGGTGGTAATGGAACGGGAATAACTTCTGGGGATGGAGAAACCATCGGAGATTCACTAACTTCCGGAGTAGACGTTACCTCAGGCGAGACAGCAGGAGATGGTAAAGAAGATTCTTTAATTATTCCATTATTTTCAGTTTCATTATTGTTTTTTGCGGCAAAATATTTATTATATATCTCTAAGATAGGAGCCTTATCTATATCGGGAGTAAAATAAACATATGCGGCACAAGCTACTAAAAGTATTGCTAAAATTGAAAAATATATTTTTTTTCTACTTTTATGTTTTTTCCCCCAAGGGGTTCCACATTTTTTACAAACTAGGTCTACTCCGCTCATTTGAGCTCCACAATTTTTACATGAAAGCATTATTATACCTCCAAACATAATATTACGAAAAATAGTATAACCAAATAATTTTATTTTGTCATTAATAATTTGACATTTTGTTAAAAAATTGTATTATAATAGGTGTGAAAATTTATTTTAAAGAGGAGTGTGCTTATACAAATGAAAATATTGGTTGATGCTATGGGAGGCGACAATGCACCTGATGAAATTGTAAAGGGAGCAGTTGAAGTTGCTGATTCTGTTGATGCTACAATAGTTTTGATTGGTGACGAGAAAATAATTAAAGATAAATTAAGTGCATATGAAAGTAAAAAGAACATACATATAAAACATGCAAGTGAAAGAATTTATAATGAAGATATACCTACTAAAGCAATAAAGGCTAAGAAAGACTCATCTATGGTAGTAGGACTTAATATGCTAAAGGCAAAAGAAGGAGAGGTTTTTATATCTGCCGGAAATACGGGAGCTTTGCTAACAGGCTCGCTTCTTAATGTAGGAAGAATAAAGGGAATATCAAGACCGGCTCTTTGCCCAACACTACCTTCTGCAAAAGGCCCTTTTGTATTAGTGGATGCGGGGGCAAATGCTAACTGTAAGCCTGAGTATTTAGTACAATTTGCAAAAATGGGAGCTATATATGCTGAAAAAACTTTAGGAATAAAAAATCCTAGGGTAGGACTTGTAAACGTTGGAACAGAAGAGGAAAAGGGCAGTGACTTGGCAAAGGCTACTCATATGTTATTAAAGGAAGAAAAATTTAATTTTATTGGCAATGTTGAAGGTAGAGACCTTATGATGGGTAATGTAGATGTTGCTGTTACTGATGGATTTACCGGCAATGTTATTTTAAAGACTTTGGAAGGTTTTGGAGTTGCGGTATTTAAGATACTAAAAGATGAAATCGAGAAGAGTGTTGTGCGAAAGGCTGGGGCTATGCTAATGAAGCCGGCACTTCGTGGTATTAAGCATAAAATGGACTATACAGAATATGGCGGAGCTTTACTTTTAGGGATAGATGGTGGTGTTATAAAATGCCATGGAACGTCTAAAGCTAAGGAAATTGGATGTGCTATTAAACAAGCTTATGAATTTGAGAAAAATAAAACGATTGACTGTATTAAAAATTGGTAAATGATATATTTATTAATTTTATAAAAAATAGTTGCAATTTCTATTAGAATTGATATACTTGTTACGAAAGAAATATAAGTGGAAAAATTTTGGCTAAAGTATTTTAGTTTTATGCCGATATTGCTTTCGTCAAGACATATTTTACCTTCGATAAGTGGCTAGAATATGTTGGAAGTCTTTGGAAGGGGGTGAATTGTAAATGGTTTTCGAGAAAGTTAAAGAAATCGTGGTTGAACAACTTGGAGTTGAAGAGGATGAAGTTACAATGGAATCTTCTTTTATTGATGACCTTGGAGCAGACTCTCTTGATATAGTTGAGCTTATAATGGCTTTAGAGGAAGAGTTTGATATTGAAGTACCTGATGAAGAAGCGGAAAAAATTACAACAGTAGGTGATGTTGTTGAATATATAAAGTCACAACAGTAATTTTAGTTTTGTATATTGAAAGCCACGGATGGTATCCGTGGCTTATCCGTTGTTTGGGGATAAATATTTACAATAAGTAAATACTAGTTATTGTTTGAATGTTACTTGTTGAAGTGGAGGGTAAAAGTTTGGAAAATTTCGAGGAAATACAAGAAATAATTGGTTACAAGTTTAAAAATAAAGCTTTGATAAAAACTGCATTGACACATACATCTTTTGCACATGAGGCAGGTAATAATGTAAAGAATAACGAAAGATTGGAATTTTTAGGAGATACAGTGCTTAACTTAGCTGTAACAGATAGAATTTATATGCATAATCCGGAGATAAGCGAAGGAAATATGAGTAAAATACGTTCTACTGTTATTTGCGAGGATTGTCTTTATGAGGCTGCAATTAAATTGCATTATGATAAATTTATAAGGCTTGGAAAGGGAGAAGAGAAACTTGGTGGAAACAAGAAACCATCTATACTTTCCGATGCATTTGAAGCAGTTGTGGCAGCTATGTATCTTGATTCTGATTTTGAAACAACAAAGGAATTTGTGTTAAAGATTTTAGGTGATAAGGCAGATGAAGCAATTGGATTACTTGGGCAAAAGGATCATAAAACTAAACTTCAAGAAGTGTTGCAAAGTAAAAGCAATGAGAAAATAACATATAGAGTTATTAGCGAAAAAGGACCTGACCATAAGAAGGAATATGAAGTTGAAGTATGTTTAGGAGAAAAGGTACTTGGAACAGGTATTGGCTTTAGTAAAAAGGAAGCGGAGCAAAACGCTGCAAATGAAGCATTAAAAAGGGTGTAAAAAAGACTTGTATGTAAAAATACAAGTCTAGTTTAACAAATCATGAATGTTTAGGTTATCTGAGCATCTTATTACTTCAATAGTATTAGTAAGTACATCAGTATAACTGTAAGAACTTCTGCTTGATGACTGTTCATCTTCAAATTTAACAGTGAAGATGTTTGAATATGCACTCTCGATAACTCCTTCTTTAGTAAGAACTTTCTTTTTACCCTTATTGGTAGTAAGTCTTACCCTTTGACCGATACAAAAATTTTTTATATCTGATTCGACTTTAGACAAATCGTTTTTCCTAATCATGCCATCACCTCATCAACAATTTATATCAATAGGTTAGCATAAAAAAAGAAAAATGTCAAAAAAAGTAGAACCTCTAGAACACGCATAAACACTGACTTATAAGTGCATACTGGTTATGTTAATGGAGCTCAAGCTACTAATAAAGCGAATTAAAAATAGGGTACATAAAAAATTAAAATATGACAAGAAATTTATCTCAAAAATAGAAAGAGGGCGAATTATGTGGAAAAAAATAAAGTAGATAGAATAAATGAACTGGCACATAAAAAAGATTTAACTGCTGAAGAAAAAGCAGAGCAAAAACAACTAAGACAAGAATATATAGATGAAATGCTTGGAAGTTTAAAAAGAGAACTGGATAATACATATATAATAGATGAAAACGGGAACAAGCAAAAAATACAAAGAAAAAAGTGAATGACGCTAAGGCATTCACTTTACTATTTTAAGCTTCTAATTTTGTGCCACAACTTGTACAGAAAGTAGCATCTTTATCTAATTTTGCATTGCAATAAGGACAGGTTGTATCATTCTTTTCTTCCTCTTTTTCTTCTTTTTCAGGAACTTCTTGTTCAGCACCGCATTTTGAGCAGTATCTATCGTCCATTGAAAGAGAAGTACCACACACATGGCAAAGTTTCATTTTTCTCATTTCAAGTATTTTAGATTTCATATTGCAAACTGCAATTTCAGAATCTTCAATTTCTTTACATATGTCTTCAAAATCAGCATAAGCACTATTTCCAGCTTTAAAATCTTCATAAACAAGACCACCGATTTTTTCCAATTTTTCAGAAATTTTATCATTTTCACTCGCAATTTGCATTCTAAGTTTAGCTTCTTCAATTAACTTTCCTGATTTTTCTGTTGCAACTTTATAAGTTTTAGTAACAGTTTTTGATACGTTTTTACCCCAAAAATTCAATTTTTTGTTTAAATCCATATTCTCATCCTCCTTAGGATTATATTATGAAATTAGTTTATTATAAATTATTAGCAAATTCAAGATATTTTACCAAATCTGTGGAGAATATAATAAATTAATATCTATTTTTACCAAGTATATAAATTTTATACACAAAAAACCAGCTTTATAGGCTGGTTTTTTGCAAGTGTGTCAGTATAATGAGGAAATTACCTCTTTCATAATGTCAACACTAGGACCGACGCCGTCATATTCCACATATATATCTAGAATATCAGGCCAAGCACGATAGTACTCATAGAAGGTGGCGAAATCCTCTTGTAGAGAGACTGGGTTAAAATAGGGAACCCATTCGTCGTTGAACGGTAATTCAAGTTCAGGGTCAAGGCCATTCTTATGCATGTATTCGCCGAGTAATAAATGCCCTAGTTCGTGATAAAAGTATCTGTTAAACATAGAGTATTTGGGGTCATCATCCCAGTTTACGATGAACATAACATTTCGAAGAAAAGAATAGGCTTTATTAGATGTGTCGAGTTCGGGATCATACTGGGTGTCTAAGAAGAGTTGAGATATAACTTTAGAATCCGTAGTAGAATTGATAAGAGAAATCGTTGTATCCAACATTTCTTGTGGAACTCTGTCAGAGTAATAGATTTCAATGTCGCCTTCCATCAGGCAATATGGAAAACGCTCTGCTATGTGGGATTCTTCTAGGTTTATTCTCATTTTTTCATCACTGGGGGCTACAGCAGGGATGGTTTCGACTTCAATCGTGTCTTGAGTGTCGGCCACTGTTTCCTCTTGAGTCTCTACAGCTAATGCATCTTCATTAATCGTAGAGGTACAAGAAACTAGGAAGATAGCTAGGATAAAGAGCAAGAAGAAAAATTTTTTCATAGCGAAAAAACTCCTTATGTATAAAATTGGATAAACCTATTCTAACACAAAAAACAGAGTATGTAAACTAAATAATGACAAATTCTATATAGGCAAAGAAAAAAGAAGATAAAATAATCATCTTTATTGATTATGTAAACAAAATGTGGTATAATTGTTATATCACTAATGAACGTCTTGATTGTAAAAAGTAAAAAATTATGACTTAATTACGATTTATGTATTAAAGAGTAAGGAGGAGGTTTAATGAAAATTTTGATAGAAAGATTATTTACAGTATTGTTAATGATTTTATGTGCTTATGTATTAACATTAAGCCATTCTACTTCAGAAGCTGTTACAAATGTTTTATTTGACAGCAATTCAGAAGAAATAATTGTTGCTGTATCATCATGTCAAACATGCGTAACATCAGGCAAGAATGTAAAACATACATCTTGTTCATATCCAACAACTAGTGGAAATAAAAAATATTGTTGTTGTGGGGGAGAGATAGGTACGGTGCCAACATCAACGCCGAAGGCAACATCAACACCGAAAGTAACATATACACCAAAGACAACAACAACCCCAAAAGTACAATCATGTCAAACGTGTGTAACATCAGGTAAGAATGTAAAACATACATCTTGTTCATATCCAACAACTAGTGGAAATAAAAAATATTGCTGTTGTGGGGAAGAGATAGGTACGGTGCCAACAACACCTAAGACAATGTCGACACCCAAAATAACATATACACCCAAAATAACATATACACCGAAGACAACAACAACCCCAAAAGTACAATCATGTCAAACGTGTGTAACATCAGGTAAGAATGTAAAACATACATCTTGTTCATATCCAACAACTAGTGGAAATAAAAAATATTGCTGTTGTGGGGAAGAGATAGGTACGGTGCCAACAACACCTAAGGCAATGTCGACACCGAAAGTAACATATACACCGAAGACAACAACAGCCCCAAAAGTACAATTATGTCAAACATGTGTGACATCGGGCAAGAATGTGAGTCATACAACTTGCTCAAACTTGAATGAAATTGGAAATAAAAAATATTGCTGTTGTGGAAGAAAAATATATACATTCTTAACCCCAAGAGTAACATTAAAGTCGAAAGCACAATTTTGTCAAACGTGTGTGACATCGGGTAAGAATGTAAAGCATACAACTTGCTCAAAATGGCACATAAGAGGTAATAAAAGATATTGCTGCTGTGAGATGGAGATAGGCATGAAGACAATAAGTAATGCAAAGAGTGTCACAGCTAATCATGTGCATGAGTATACTAATATTGTATATTTGACGGCTCAAGAGAAAGCAAAAGCTGGTTTGGCTAAAGATAATAATCTATATTTCAAAGAAGTATGCGATTGTGGAGTAGCAAAGTCAGGTTATTCAAAAGCTATTAACAATTATAATGATGGAAACGGATACGTAAATGAAAATATAAAGGCATTAATTAAGGAAAAAGCCAAAGAGTCAGGAATATCTTATGAATATTTACTAGGAACATTTATAAGAGAGGGTGTAGATAGCAATGGGACAACGTATTTTGGAAATTCTTATGTAGAATTATGTATAAATAATTGGAACAGAGGAGATAAAGAAGCATTAAATAACTTCTTTAATGGATTATTTGGAAACAAAATGCAGTTTACAACAGAAATAAATGGAGTTAAAACTACAATTACACCGGAGGTACTTGCAGCACATCCTGAATACTTATCTAATATAAATGTATCTTTAGATATAACTGTAGCAAATATAGAAAATATAATGGATGGGCTAAAAGATGTAAAGAATGAAGATGAGAAGTATAGAAAAGTAACAGATATATATGGTGGTACTGTGGAGAATGATTATTGGAGTGAAGAAGCTAAGAAAGTTGCAGCAGATTGGAGTAGAGCTTACGATGAGTATTCCAAAATGATAGGAGCTTTAGAAGCTGATGGTACAAATTATCCAAACCCTGGCGTAGGTGCATACTATTGTTATATAACGGGTCATAGTTTTGGTAGTTTTAGGTCATTCTTAGTAGATTCAGATGGAAATGTAATTCCTGGATATGCAGGCAATTATACTAAAAATGATGAACAAGAGTGCCAAAAACTTTCTGAGATGTATAACAGAAGAAGTAAAAATAAGTAGTTATCATAGGAGCTACAAAAAAGCTGTAACTATTGATGGATGGTTACAGCTTTTTTGTATAGTAAATTCAAGATATTTTACTAAATCTGTGTAGAATATATTTTATTATATCATTGCAATTATCTTCTTTAACTTTTACAAATACATTGGTATCTAGAGATATCCAACAAGTAATATCGTTTTCATTATAGTTATCTGTAATTGCACTGACCAATTCTATGGAGCTTAAAGGGTCTGTTAAAGTATAGCTCCATTCTAAAGTATTTTCATCTGTAAGCATATCTTTTTCAAAAAATGCTGAGAGGAAATTATTAATCATATTCTTTTTTTCTGAAACAAGATTTACTGTTATAGCCATTTTAGACACGACCTTTCACTTAATATATTCGGTATGGGGGAAGGTAACCCTTTAGGCAAATAGAGGCAAAAAATAAAGCCTCGCGAGCGAGACTTTATTTTAGAAAGTTTAGTGCAAGTAGTTATGTACTTTTGCTAAGTATTCGGTTGCTTTTTGAGTTCCCCAAGCATGAATACCTTTTTCCCATTTTGTTACGTTTTCCTTTTTGAAAATGCTCATTGGAAATTCTGAAAAGCCATCCATAAATTCAATTGAAATTACATGTTTCCTCCAACCGATTTTGATGTCGCCATCAGAGGTATGGAAAATAAACCAAGGATGATTTTTGCAGATTTCACAGTCACAGCCATACTCATTAGGAATTTCCGTATAGTTAGAAATGTCCCAACCAGCATTATGCATAGCTCCAAAGATGTCTGATTTGTTTTCTAATGAATAGAGATTATTTTGACATTCTCTGTGGGTAGGACCAGCATTAGCACGCCAATTAATTTTATTTTGTAAAATATCATTTAACGTGAAGTGCTGTAAGCAACACGGGCAACGGAATTCTGAATTTATTACAGAGTCAGTTGGAAAAGAAGAAAGTATGAAAGCGGGATGAATTTTCTTAAATTCTTCAACTTCCATTACATTACTAGGTACATCATATGATTGTGTCATTTCCATTACAGTACCATATTGGTTAAGCCAGAATTTGCCGTAGAATATAAATTCATGGAAATCGTTAGAGTATGGAAATTCTTTTTTATATTTCTCAATTTCTGTTAGATAGTCTATAAAGCCAATCGCAGATCTTAGTTTATAGGCTACGTAATCAAGATTATTAAGAACTTTAGGTGGGATAAAATTGTTTTGATTGTAGCGAACTTCAATTGTGTATGAAGAACCACATGCTTTTGCAATTTCATTTTCCATACTGAAAAGTTTAATAAGTGTGTCTGGAAGTATAGGTGCTCCGTAGATGTCATATTTATCGACTGATGTCCATCGCGTACCAACAAGGATTTTGGCAGTTTCTGGTACTGCCAGATGAGATAGGTTAAGAGCCTTGTTGCTAGTGAGATTGAAACTAACATTTTCTGTAATCATTTTAAATCCTCCACAAAAATAAAATAGTAGATAAAGATATGTGCTTAACATAATAATTATACTCTTTATACAAAGAAATGTCAATAAATTCGATCCTATGCAATGAAATTTTTGAAGTAATATTTACAAAATAGGAAATAAGTGATATATTTATTGCAATATTATTAAAGGGGTGGGAGATATGAGAGCTTGTACTGTTTTTAGAAGAATAAGTGAATATGCTTTCTTGTGTTCCCTTGAGAACAAAGCTAATTAGTGCTTTGTTCTCTTTTTTTATCCAAAATAAAAATGTAGAAAGGAGGAATATATAAATATTCGTATGAAATCGTAGATTATTTTAAATGGTATGTATGTAATTAATATATGAGATTAATATAAAATCATATGTAAGTATTGTAACTAAAGCAATATCGCACTTAATTAAGTTGTATGTAATTATAATAGAAGTCTAAGATTAAAAACGGCAAAACAAGTAGTAAGAATAGAAGCAAAATACTAGATAAAGTTGAAGTGTAATGATAAAATATTGGAGGGAAAAGTATGGAAAGAAAATTGTTGAAAAACTTACAAGTGGCATGTGATTTAGTTACAAAAGAATATCAAAAACAAACGAAAAATGATAATATTCAATTTAAAGTATTACAACTTTTAAACCCATTTGGAATGCTTGAAGGAGAGTCGAAAACGGATATAGTAAGGCAATCTACTCAAGTTTATGATGAATATGAGGGAAATGAAGAATATATTCATATTCCAAATGTTAATCAAATGTTGCATAATTTACAGCAATTCCCGGTTTTAGGGGCTTTTAATACTAAAAGCGGAGAATTAGAAGGGGTAGTTACCATTAAATATCATGAAAACTCATCGATAGAAGTTACTGACCCATATTATCCTAAAAAAGATGCCAAATTTTTCTCTATCACTGGTGTAATTGTAAAGCAACGAAAAAATATGTTACACAAAGGCTTGGGAAGTAATTTGTATGCTGCATCTATATTGGGAATACAAAGATATGCAAGTGAATATCCGGAAGAAAAAATAGAGCTAAATGCAGTGATAGATTGTACTAATTTGCCAAGTTTGTATGCATTATCCAAGGGAAACAAAAGAATTTATTCTGAAAATTACATAGGCGAAAACCAAAAGCTAGATGCTATATTGGATGGAATTTATACTGTTAGAGATGAACATAATCATTTGGTGGAAGCCCCTACATATGTAATTAAAATTCCACTAGTTTCTCAAAGAGTAGTAGATAATACAATTAAAGATAATGTGTTTTCCTACCAAACTGAAACAGGTAAGGAAAATTATGAACAATACGAGGAATTACTAGATACTATATTGATGAAGATAAAGCAAAATAATAAATGCAAAATTACAAAAATGGAAGATAAAGGCGTGGGAACTGTTGACTATATTCATGTTGACGATTTGAAAATTCAATTAGAGAGTATGAAATTAGAGAGAAACGGTGCTGAAAATATCGGCAAAAGAAGGGTGCCAAGAAGAGATGTTGATAAGTTTGTAGGCCCAATGCCAAACTTCCAAAATTATATAGAGGAGGAATATGAAAGGTGAGTAGTCCATTAAACACAATAGCTTTTTTTAGAGAAATTGCTAGCATACCGAGGGAATCTGGAAATGAAAAGAAAATATCAGATTATTTAGTAAGCTTTGCCCAAAAGAGGAACTTATTTTATAAACGCGACGAATATAATAATGTTCTTATTAAGAAGAAAACATGTGAGAAGCCTCCTATCATATTACAGACACATATGGATATGGTATGTGAGAAAGAACCTGCTAAGCAATTTGATTTCGCAACAGACCCTATCGAGTTGGTAGAAAAAGATGGCTATTTGATGGCAAATGGAACGACACTAGGAGCAGATAACGGAATTGGAATGGCTCAAGTTTTAGCAATTTTAGATAGCAATATTTTGTGCAATATAGAGGCTGTTTTTACTGTATCAGAAGAAACAACAATGATGGGGGCAATGAATTTCGATGTAAGTAGTTTGGAAGGCGAAGCATTAATAAGTTTAGATAGCTTTGAAGAAAATACAATTGTACTGGAAAGTGCAAGCTTTTACGATATTGTTTTAAAAACACAATATACATTAAATTCTTCAAAAAATATGAATGCATATGAAATTAATCTTACAGGAATGCTAGGTGGCCATTCTGGATTTGATATTGATAAAGGTAGAGGAAACAGTGATATAGAATTAGCTAAAGTTTTATCTAAAATAACGGATATAGAGATAACTGATTTTTGTGGTGGAACGAAGTTTAATGTAATTCCTTCACAAGCTACTGCAAAGTTTTATACTAATTTGACTAATGATGAAATGGTACAATTGTGCGAAACTATGCAAAATAAATTAAGAAAAGAGTACCCTGAATTAAAAATTTCTTGCATAAGTAAAAATATGAAAGAAGGCGCTTTGGATAATAAGCAATCTAAAGAATTTTTGAAAATGCTTGTGCATTTTCCTCATGGTGTGATTTTCCGTAAGCAGTCTCAAGAAGTAACAACCTCAGTTAATTTGGGAGGCGTTAATTTAAAGAGTAAGGAATTAAAAGTTGGGATGAGAAGTACTAAAAAGATTGAAGAAACAGAATGCATAGAAATGTTGAAAAAATACAGCAAGGAAAACCAACTACGTTTTAACATTTTGGGCTCACAACCGGGATTCGAAAGTGAAGAAAATGGCAAGTTAATACATGATTTATTAAAATCACATCCTATAAATTTGTTTAAACAACAGCCAATATTAAAATCAATGCATATTACATTGGAAACAGGAATTTTTCAGTTTAAGAAACCTGAACTACAAATTGCGTTAATTTCACCCAACATTCAAGGGGCTCATACAATTAATGAAAAAGTGGAAATAGAATCTATTAATAGAACAGATGAATGGCTAGTTAATTTTTTAACGTCATATTAGTGTGGTAGTAAAAAATAAGTGGGTTACTCTATTTGGAGTGGCCCATTTGTTTTTATATTATGTAGAAATAAACTGATAAATGTTTTATATTGTATGCTTAATTTTCTTGCTTAAAGGAAGTAATTGTGATAAACTAAAGTTCAATCAATATAAAGGAGTTTTAAAATGAAATCTAAAGTTTTGGTTATTGCAGGACCTACTGCATCCGGAAAAACTAAAATAGGTGTAGAATTGGCAAAAAGATTAAACGGAGAAATAATTTCTGCTGATTCTATGCAAATATATAAACATATGAATATTGGGACTGCAAAGCCGACGATTAATGAAATGCAAAACATTCCCCACTATTTAATTGACTTTGTTGAAATTGGTGAGAACTTCAGTGTTGTACAATATAAAGAGATGGCTACAAAGTGCATAGAAGATATATTGTCTCGTGGCAAAGTGCCTATTTTTGTTGGTGGAACTGGTTTATATATAAATAGTATAACTGAAGAGATTAAATATGATGAAGCGGCAGAAAATAAAGAAATAAGAGAAAAACTTGAAAAAATAGCCGAAACAGAAGGCAATGAAAGATTATATGAAAAACTTAAAGAAGTAGATATTGATACATACAATAGATTGCACATAAACGATACAAAGCGTATCATTAGAGCATTAGAAGTTTTTGAGGCTACAGGAATAACTATTACAGAGCATCAAAAAATGTCTAAAGAAATAGAAAAAAAATACGATTATAAAATTGTAGGTTTATGGATGGAACGTGAAAATTTATATAATAGAATAAATTTGCGCGTAGATAAAATGATTGAAGACGGACTTGAAGACGAAGCAAGAAACATAATAGATATGATTAAGAACAAGGGGAAAATTACTTCATTCCAAGCAATAGGTTATAAAGAATTCTTAAAATATTTTAATGGAGAAGTGAGCCTAGAGGATGCAATTGCATCTATAAAACAGGAATCAAGGCGATATGCAAAACGCCAAGTTACATGGTTTAAGAGAACTAATGGATTAAAATGGATAAATGTAGAACGAGATATAAATGATGTTATAAATGATATTATTAATTACTATGAGGAGGAATAAAAATGGCTAATTTACAAGATTTGTTTTTGAACCAGGCTAGAAAGGATAAAATTATGGTTAATATATACTTAACCAGTGGATTTCAATATAAAGGCATAGTAAGAGGATTTGATAACTTTGTTATAATGCTTGAAAATGAGGGAAGACAATCTTTAATTTATAAACATGCTATAGCTACAATTATTCCTACAAAAAATGTAAAGACAATGCTAGGAACAGAAGACCAACCATTTGATTTCGTAGAAAGTGCAAATCAAATATTATAAGATAGTATAGTAAAATTACAAAAGATAATTTGGAGGAAGCATGGATACCGCAAACAAGGTATATCGTAAGAAAAAGAGTGGAGTAAAATGGGGTAGATTTGTAATAATTGCACTTGTATGTGCATATATTATAATGTTTGTCTACACCTTTTTTGCGCAGTCCGTAGAAACAACCAATATAACATATGGGAAACTCGAAATGGTAGAAACGGTATATGGATACATAACTAGAAATGAGCAAATAGTGACTTCTAATTTAAGCGGAGAATTATATCCGGTAATGAATGAAGGCGAAAGAGTATCTAAGGGACAGGCTGTCGCAGTTGTAAAAAATGACAACAGTGAAGTTATTTCGGAAAAAATAAAAGAAGTAACGAAAAAAATGAATGCATTTACTACACCGGGGATTTTTAATAAAGATATAATGTTACTCGATAATGAAGTAAATTCTGTGTTGGAGGATTTATCCGCCGCTAGCTATAATGTAAGTTTTTCTTCACTCAAAGAGACTAGAAATAAAATAGAAACAAGGCTTAACAAAAAGTCGGCTATTATTGGTGAAAATAGTGCAAAAGGCTCGGCAGAGAGAGCATATTATGAGGAATTAAAAAAATATGAGTCTCAGCTTACATATTCACAACAGGAACTCACAGCCCCAATTGCGGGAACGGTGGCTTATAAGCTAGATGGTTATGAAAATGTGTTTTCGTCAAAAGCGATATCCGATTATGATGCTAGCACATTAGAAGGATTAAATATTCCAACAGGAGAATTGGTAGGTTCTATAAAACCTAACTCATTTAAAATAGTAGATAATATAGAGGGATATATAACAGTTATATCTGGTTCAGAAGAATCTTTGAATGTTAAAGTAGATAAAAAGGTAAAATTAAGGTTCCCGGAAATCTCTCAAGACGACATTACCGGAAAAGTTGAATTTTTAAGCTTTGAAGATGGAAAAGCAGTTATTACATTTAGAATAAACAGAGGAATTGAAAGCTTAATAAATTACAGAAAATTAAAAGTTGATATAATTTGGGACAATGAGAGTGGAATGAAAGTACCATCAAAAGCTATAAAATTTACTGATGATGGAGATAAGATTTTTGTTATAAATGGAAATCGAGTTATAGAAAAAGATGTAAATGTAATTGCAAATTGGAATGGTGAGGCTATTATTGAAGAAAAAGATAATAGTAGAATTTTCTTATATGATGCAATTGCGCTTGATGCCCAAAAGGTAAACTCTAAAAAAATAATTGTTTCAGAGAAATAAAAATAACTAAAGTTTTTAATTTTTCTGCCGATATATAAATCGGAACGAATACTAAAGAAATGCGTTGGCTATTTTAAAGCTAATGTAAAAAAATACGCAGGGAGGTTTGAATATGTCAGCTTTAATCAACAAGATGTTGAATCTAGTCGGCTTCGATAACGAAGAAGAACTCATGGAAGAGGAAGGTTACAATTCAAATACATCAAATAGTAATCAAGAAAATGTCAAGGGAAACACTAACCCGTTTAAGAAGAATTCTAAAGTGGTTAATCTTTCTGATGCTAATCAGCTTAAATTAGTTGTTATGCAACCAAACTCATTTGACGATGCTCAAGATGTATGTGACCACTTAAAGGAGAAAAAACCAGTAGTAATTAATTTGGAGTATGCAGATAAGGACACAGCAAGAAGGCTTATTGACTTCTTGAGTGGAGCTGTTTATGGCGTAGATGGTCATATTGAAAAAGTTTCCACATCTATATTTTTATTAGTTCCTTATAATGTAGATATTTTAAACACAGCAAAAGAAGACAAAAACAAAGGAACTTTTCCTTGGATAAAGTAATAAGTTGATTTCCCCTAAGGTCCTTACAATATATGTATGGACCTTATTGTATTATTGTGAAAGGATGTTGAATAATATGCTTACACCACTCGAATTAGAAAAGAAAGAATTTAAAGGCGGAATAGGATATTCTAAACGCTCAGTTAATGAATTTTATGAGAAACTCAGAGCAGATTATGAGACTATCTATAAGGAAAACATAGAATTAAAGGATAAAATTAGCTTGCTTAACGAAGCAATAAGCCAATATAAAGCTATGGAAGAAGTATTAAAAACGGCAATGATAAATGCTCAAACATCAGCAGAAGAAATTAAGAAAAACGCACAAGAAAAAGCTGAAAATATAATACAAGAAGCTGAATTTTTGGCACAAAAAAATAGAGAGTTTTCTAATCAAGAAGTAATAGATGCAAAAGCAGAAGCAGAAAACCTAAGAAAAGAAATGCAAGTATATAAAGCAAAAGTAGAAGCAATTTTAAAATCACAAATGGAAATGCTAAGCGAAGTTTAATCCTCAAAAAACAGGAATGTTTTAAAATTGTGAATTGTTAAAAGACATACAACCTGAATAATAGGTTGTATGTCTTTTGCACGTTTGGGCTGAAACTACCTGCAAAAAGCTATTATAGCGAATTTTACACACAATGGCCTTTGTTATCATAATATGTAGAGAGATAAGATTATGGAGGTTATAAAATGGATACATATTTAATAACAGGGGGCAATAAGCTAAAAGGCGAGATAGAGTTACAAGGCTCTAAAAACTCGTCATTGCCTATAATTGCTGCTAGTATTTTAATAGATGGCATTGTAAATATATCTAAATGTCCTAATATAAGTGACACTATTGCTATGCAGGAATTATTAGAGATTTTAGGGTGCAAAGTAACTAATGAAAACGGGAATTTAATAATAGATTCACGAACGTGTGATAAAGACGAAATACCTGAAGATTTAATGAAGGAAATAAGGTCATCAATTGTATTTATGGGACCGATGCTTGCTAAACATAAACGGGTTATTTTAACTTATCCTGGCGGATGTGAGATTGGTGCTAGACCCATTGACTTACATTTGAGCGGATTAATTCAATTAGGTGCAAGAATAAATGAAACTCACGGATATATTGTTTGTGAGACAGATAAGTTAAAAGGAAATGAAATCGATTTGGACTTCCCAAGTGTCGGAGCAACGGAAAACATTATGCTTGCAGCAGTATTAGCAGAAGGAAATACAATAATCAGAAATGTGGCAAGAGAACCGGAGATTATCGACTTACAAAATTTCTTAAATAAGGCAGGGGCGAAAATAGAAGGTGCTGGAAGTAACGTAATTAAAATAAGCGGTGTGAAAGCATTACACGATGTAGAGTATACAATTACAGGAGATAGGATAGTGGCCGGAACTTATCTATGTGGAGCTGCAATTACCGGAGGAGAGTTACTTGTAAAAGGCGTGATTCCAGAGTATATACGCTCTACTTTGCATAAATTAAAAGAGTCAGGGTGCCAGATTAAAATTTATAATAAGGAAGATATTTTATTAAAAGCACCTGAAAGATTAAGAGCAATAAACACTATAAAAACTATGCCGTTTCCCGGGTTTCCAACTGATATGCAGTCACAAATGGTTACAATGCTAAGTTTGGCACAGGGAACATCTATAGTAATTGAAAATATTTTTGAAAATAGGTATAAATACATTTCGGAATTGACAAAAATGGGAGCGAAAATTACAATAGAAGGGAAAACTGCAGTTATAAAAGGTGTAAAAAAACTTATGGGTGCTACTGTTGAGGCAAAGGAATTAAGGGGAGGCGCAAGCCTGGTATTAGCCGGACTCGCTGCTGAGGGTGAAACTAAAATAAATGGTATCCATTATATTGAACGCGGATATGAAAACTTTGTTGATAATCTACAAGGAATTGGAGCAAAAATAGCGAAAATAACATAGACGAAGGGACTGATACAAAAGATGAGCAATATTGTGAAGATTAGTAAACTAAAAAGAAAAGCTAAGAGTCACGTTGGAGTTCTTAGCTTTCTTTTAGTTGCTACGATTGCCTGTTTCTTTCTGACATCACCGGTTTTTTCAATAGAAAGTGTAACCGTTTCGGGGAATGGTAAAATTCCTAGTGAAGAAATAATAAGTACTTCCGGTATCACTTATGAGCAAAACATTTTAAGAATAGATAAGTTTTCTATAATTAATAAAATTTTAACAATACCATATATAAAAAATGTTGAAATAAAGCGTAACTGGCCCAATGAAATATGTATAGAAGTTGAGGAAAATGCAGAAGTGGCAGAAATTACATTTTATGGCTCTAAAATTTTATTAGATGAAGTTGGAACGATTTTAGAAGTTGTGACGGATAATACTCCAACAGATTGCGTTAAATTTGAGGGAATATCTGCTAAAAGTATTACTACCGGAAATAAGCTTGAATGTAATGAAAAAGAAATGTTAGAATCTTACTTAGAAATATTGAAGATTTTTAAGAATAATGATATGCTAAATGAGATTGAAAGAATATTTACTGATGATGGAAGTTATTTGGTAAGTTTAAAAGCCGGACATGTTGCTTGTATCGGAGATACAAAAAACTTGCAGTATAAACTACTACTATTAAAAGAAATTATAGCTAGAGAAACTAATCCGGTATATGTAAATTTATCCGATTTAAATATGATAGTTACGAAACCGGTTTGGGGTATGTTTGATAATGAATCTACCCAAAACTAAAGAAGAAATAAATATGAGGTGAGTAAATGAAGAATAAAGAGTTTATAATAACAATTACGATTATATGCTTTATATTGGGACTTATGCTTACAATGCAGCTAAAAACTGTTCAAGTAAATGAGGACAAAAGCAATACAAGAACATCCGAGGTTCAAGCACAATATGCAGAATTAAAGAAAAATTATGATGCAAAACTAGTGGAAATAGAAGAATTAAACAAAGTTTTGGAAGAATACAGAAAAGCTGAAACTGATGAAGAAACAGTAGAATTGTTAAAAGCAGAGCTAAAGAAGGCCCAACAAGATGCCGGACTTACAAATGTTAGAGGCGCCGGACTTACGGTTGTTATGGAAGATAGTTTGGCTGATTTTGGAAGTGGAATAGACTTAAATAATTATTTAGTACATGATGAAGACATATTAAAAGTTGTAAACGAATTGAAAAGTGCCGGAGCAGAGGCGATTTCAGTTAATAATCAAAGGATAATTAGTACATCTGAGATAAGATGTGCGGGAACAACTATATTTATAAATGGTGAGAGAATTGGTGCACCATTTACAATTAAAGCGATTGGAGACCCGGCACTACTTGAAAGTGCAATGACAATGCGTGGGGGAAATGTAGATATATTAAAAGAATGGGGAATAAGATTTACTATTACTCGTGAATCAGACATTGTAATTACAAAATACAATAAAGCAATTTCTAGTAAATATTTAACTACGGTAACAGAAGATGTGACTAGTAACTCTACATCAACATCACAAGTATCTTTGTTTAAGTCAAAGAAAGACGATGTGGGATAGATAAAGTAAAAATGATTTGAATGAGGGGTTGAAACGAAATGATAATTCCTTTGATTGGATTATGTCTTGGAATAATTTTAGCATTATATATGCCTGCTATTGATTATACATATGCAAGTTATTTAGCAATCGCTATTTTAGCTTGCCTAGACTCTGTTTTTGGCGGAGTAGCAAGCTTTTTAGAGAAGAAATTTAACATTCATATTTTTGTAAGTGGTTTCTTTGGAAATGCGTTACTTGCGGTTATTTTGACGTATCTTGGAGAAAAATTAGGAATAGATTTGTACTTGGCTGCTGTATTTGTTTTTGGTAACAGAATATTTTTAAATTTTGCAATAATTCGAAGATACCTCTTGAATAAATTCCAAAAACAAGATAATATATAGTAGGTAAAAGTTTTACATAAGAAAAAATGGTTTTTGAAGGTAAGCCTTCATATATGAGCCTCTGAAATCTATATATGCTTTTGATATGAAAAGCATTGGGTAACTATTAAAAAATAGTTACTATAAGTAACAGTAGATCGGGGTGTTTAGTTTTGTACAATGATGTAATAGTAGGCGTTGATATAGGCTCATCTAAAGTTAGTACGGTAATTGCAAAAGCGAATAAGCAAGGACAAATGGAATTTATGGGAGCAGGACTCGCTCCTTGTACAGGAATAAAAAAAGGTTTGATAGTTGACTTAGAATCTGTTTCAAGAGCGGTAAGGGCTTCTGTTTCAATGGCAGAAAAGGCTGCAAACACGAGAGTAAGTGCTGTGCATTTGGCATTGTCAGGCTTTCATACAGTTTTAGTCCCATCTAGGGGTAAGATAAATTTTGATGGAAATATGAAAGAAATTATGCCTGAGGATGTAAGTAGGGTGCTAAAAGATGCAAAAAGTTTTGACATACCATATGATAGACAAGTAGTAGATGTAATTCCTAACCAGTACATAATAGACGGATATGATGAGATAGTGGATCCTACAGGTATGATGGGAGCGATTGTAGAAGTAGACGCAGATGTTGTGCTGGGAAGTACGATCGCAACTCAAAGTTTATTAAAGAGTGTGGAACGTGCCGGTTATCAAGTGGCAGGAATTATAGTAGAAGCACTAGCTACAAGTGAAGTGATTTTAACTTCCGAAGAAAAAGAGTTAGGTGTTTTGCAAGTAGATATAGGAGCAGGGAAAACGGATTATGCATTCTTTAAAAATGGAAGAATAAAGCATTATGATTCTATTCCGATAGGCGGAGAAAATATTACAAATGATATTGTAATAGGATTAAAAGTATCGTATAATGAAGCCGATAGATTAAAAAAACAGTTCCCTTTATCACAAAAATCCTTGATAAATAACGACCAAAGTATTACAATATATTCGATCGGCGAAAATAAACAAAAGACAATAAGAATTTCCGATGTTGTAGATTTAGTCGAAGCACGTATTTCGGAGATTTTTACAATATTAAATAGTAGGCTTGAAGAAGCTGGAATAAAGCAAGAAATAGAGGCTGGTGTGGTGTTAGTGGGACAAGGTGTGTACCATATCGCCGGTGCCGGTGAAATGGCCCAAGCGGCTCTAAATATACCAGCTAGATTTGTTAATCCTAAATTGCCTGTAGGCTTAAAACTTAGTTTTGTTACATCACTTGGAATTGTAAAATATGTAGCAGGAATGAGTTTGGGAGAAAGAGATGTAGAAATCCTAAATAAGCATAAAGAAGTAGAAGAGGTTCCTACAGTTGAAGAAGAAGGACTTATTACTAAGTTCATTAAGTTTTGGAAAAAATAGAACAATGGGTGTGGCGAGTTGCCGTGTAACATTGTTGGTTTCACAATAAGAAGGAGGAATTTATGTGTTAGATTTTGATGTAGAAATGGAACAATTTGCCCAAATTAAGGTAATTGGTGTAGGTGGTGGCGGTAATAACGCTATTAACCGAATGGTAGAGGGCGGATTAAAAGGAGTTGAATTTTTAGCTGTAAACACTGATAAACAAGCTCTTTTCTTATCTAAAGCAAATATGAAGATTCAAATCGGAGATAAGTTGACTAAGGGACTTGGTGCTGGTTCAGACCCTGACATTGGTCAAAAAGCTGCCGAAGAGAATAGAGACGAAATTGCAGAAGCCCTAAAAGGTTCAGATATGGTATTCGTTACTGCCGGAATGGGTGGCGGAACTGGTACAGGTGCTGCACCGGTAGTTGCTGCGGTTGCTAAGGAATTAGGAATTTTAACAGTAGGTGTTGTAACAAAGCCTTTCACATTTGAAGGAAGAAAGAGAATGGTACAAGCCGAAAAAGGTATTGCACAATTAAAAGAAAACGTTGATACATTAATTATCATACCTAACGATAGATTACTTCAAGTAATTCAAAAGAATACATCAATGGTAGAAGCATTTAAAATGGCTGACGATATTTTACGTCAAGGTGTTCAAGGTATATCTGACTTAATAGCTGTACCTGGACTTGTAAACTTAGACTTTGCAGACGTTAAAACAATAATGTTAAACACAGGTATTGCACATATGGGTACTGGGCGTGCAACAGGAGAAAACAGAGCTGAAGAAGCTGCTAAACAAGCTGTTCATAGTCCATTACTTGAAACTTCTATTGAAGGAGCAAGAGGAGTATTATTAAACATCACCGGTGGTTCAGACTTAGGACTATTAGAAGTAAATGCTGCTGCTGAACTTGTTCAAAAATCTGCAGACCCAGAAGCAAATATTATCTTTGGTGCTGTAATTGATGAGTCATTAAACGATGAATTACTTATAACAGTAATTGCAACAGGATTTGACAGAGGACTTGGTTCAATAAATATTCC
>CAKSUD010000014.1 GCA_934500865.1 uncultured Clostridia bacterium
AATTTCTTTTAAATGTACTGTAATAAAATCTATCATTACTTTACAAATACCTTTCTGAAATTCTTTTTACCACGTTTTACAACCAAACCTTCGCCTTTTAATTCACCTATTTCAAAAGTTTTCTTAGCATCTGCAATTTTTTCGCTATTTACAGTTACTCCACCTTGCTCAACAGCACGCCTACCTTCGGCTCTTGAAGGAACCAATTCACTTTTTTGAAGAATAGATAAAATATCTATTTTGCCATCATTGAAATCTGCTTCTGTTAATTCTGTTGTAGGCATATTCTCAGCACTTCCGGCACTAAATAACGCTCTTGCACTCTCTTGTGCACGTATTGCATCTTCTTCACTGTGAACAAGTTTTGTAAGTTCAAATGCTAAAATTTCTTTTGCACGGTTAAGTTCTGCTCCTTCCCATTTTTCCATCTCACGAATTTCTTCAATAGGTAAAAATGTAAGCATTTTTAAGCACTTAATAACATCAGCATCATTAACATTTCTCCAATATTGATAAAATTCAAATGGAGAAGTTTTGTTAGGGTCAAGCCATACTGCACCGGATTCTGTTTTTCCCATTTTCTTACCTTCTGAATTTAAAAGCAAATTAATTGTCATGGCATATGCATCTTTACCTAATTTACGGCGAATAAGTTCTGTACCACCAAGCATATTACTCCATTGGTCATCTCCACCAAATTGCATATTGCATCCATATTTTTGATATAAAACATAAAAATCATAGCTTTGCATTATCATATAGTTAAATTCAAAGAAAGTAAGTCCCCTTTCCATTCTTTGTTTATAACATTCGGCAGCTAACATTCTATTAACGCTAAAGTGTGCTCCAACATCTCTTAGCATATCCACATAGTTCAAATCAAGTAGCCAATCGGCATTATTTACAACAAGAGCCTTGCCTTCTGAGAAGTCTATAAACTTGCTCATTTGCTTTTTAAAACATTCGCAGTTATGTTGTATATCCTCTTTTGTAAGCATTTTTCTCATATCTGTTTTGCCGGAAGGATCACCAATCATTCCTGTTCCTCCACCAAGTAATGCGATAGGTTTATTTCCTGCCATTTGTAGTCTCTTCATAAGGCATAATGCCATAAAATGTCCAACATGTAAACTGTCTGCGGTAGGATCAAATCCAATATAAAATGTTGCCTTCCCTGCATTAATAAGTTCTTTGATTTCTTCTTCATCAGTAAGTTGTGCAAGTAACCCTCTTTCCTTTAATTCATCAAAAATCGTCATTTTAATTCCTCCTTTAAATACAAAAAACCCGTCCTCATAAAGGACGAGTTTACTCTCGTGTTACCACCTTAATTCATAAATCATTCACATGATTTACCTCATAAAGTACAGCTTATCGCGATACCTTTGCATTATAACGTATGCCAAACGTCGTAGCCTACTATCTTTTTCGGTACGCAGCTCAAAGATGTATTCGTAATTAACATTCTTGCACCTCTCATCAACCGGTAACTTTCTTTAATAAGTTTAATTACTACTTCTTCTCATCATCGCTTTTAACATATTTATCATAGTCTATTTTACAACATTTGTCAACAACTTTCCACCAGTTTTTTTGAGTGCTATAGAACATTGACTTATTATGTCTTTCGATGTATAATGGAATAGTTGCACAATCATATATATTTATTTGCAGTTTTATTCATGCAAAATTTTAACCTTTGAGAAATTTTATGGAGGTATACGTTATGAGTACATTTATCGAAGTTACACCTGAGAACATGCAACAATACATCGAGAAAATAATGGACTTGCAAGAAAAAGTACATGAGAATTTAAAGAATTCCAACAAAGAAGACTTTTTCTTTGGTAGCTCTGAGAAAGACATCGTAGGACATGTGAAATCTGAGACAAGCGTTGTTTCTTTGATAAAATCTGATTCCGACATCGTTTCGGTATGCTTTTTTACATTCAACCACTCCGCTTATAACGACTTGACCTCCTACATTAGGAATTCTCAAGTCTACCGCAATTTCATACTTTCGTCCTATAACATGGTCACTTTGATATCGACATACATTGCAAACGTTCGAGCATACTGTAACCTAAAAGACAGTGACGTTTTAAGTAAAGACTTAATTCAAAAAGCATTTGAAAAAGCTAGTGCAAACGACTTTTTTGAAGATGACCCTTTAAGAAAAGAGTTAGCAGATATTCTTATGAACTGTGGAATTCTCTCAGACTTTGCTTATCCCTGGCTTGTCTCTGATGACTTACCTATGTACTTCTCGGACGAAGCAAAGACTATCTCGGCAGAATACGACAAATTCATCTCGCTTTTCAATTATAAATATGTCTACTCTGCTGAAAAGTTATCGCCTGTCATTATGGACTTAACTGACTATACTGTTGGACGGTTAGACACATATTTTACAAATCCGATGTACCAAAACCAAGGATTCGCTTCAAAATTAGCAAATTGGACAATCGAACGAGCATTAATGCGAAAGAGTGGCATAAAAGCCATTAGTGCCACTTCGCATCCAAAGAACTACGTTTCGCAGCACATCCTAAAGGAAATGAATTTTGAGACATTCTTTACGGTAGAAAGACACAAAGGCATTCTAAGAGACGTTATGTTTAAACTGCTCTAAAAGAAAAGCACCCTCACGGGTGCTTTTTCTTTTAACCTATTTTAAATACTGCCTGAACCTGATTATTTATGGCTAAAAAGATTTTATTTGCTGTATCTCCTTTTAACATTATATTTCGTTCACGCATTACTTTTTCATTTCCGAGTAAAATTTCATCATTATCGATTTTACCCAAAACTCCAAAATCATGAAACTCCTTAAGTTTCTTAACATTTGCCGTTTCAATTCTATCATCTAACTTTGAAATTGCGTTAGAAATAGGATTTTTTACTGTTGAAGCAATCCCTTTAGCATAAGACATTACTTTCACAGTCTTTTCAAGTCCAACAAAATCTACAAACAAAATTCTAACGTCTTCTGTCATACAGCCAAAACCTCCGCCTTTTATATTATCTGTCTATTCCGCAATTAATTAGTTTAATTGCCATAGTTACTGCTTCAGCACGAGTTACATTCTTATTTGGGTTTACATTTCCTATTTCATCCCCACCAATAATATTTAATGCCTTTGCTAAAGCAATATATCCCATATCGTCTTTACTTATTGTAGCTAAATCACTAAACTCAACTTTATAAATATCTTTTAACTCAGCAACCTTTGTAAGCCCTAACTTATCAATGATAATTTTTATAGTTTCAATTTTAGTAAGTGAATCCTTCTCACTTTCTTCCTTGTAGCCATAGTAACCTAGTTTTTGGAGCATATCATTAAGCTCTTTTTCGGTTATTTCCTTGTTTGGCATAAAGCTTTCACCTTCAAAATTAACATTTAAGTCAGTAATAAGCTTTATATCCCTCTCAGCCCAAAATCCTTCTATATCGTTATATTCCTTTTCGTCTTCATCCTCATAAACATCACCGTTATAATTTAATTGTTTCCCGGTAAAAGGTGAAATTATTGCTGGATTAACATTAGTTCTATAAACTAACCTAGCTTCTTTTTCGAGTAAATATAACTCACTATAATCATAATATTCATTTGAATTTCTATTATCATCAATATAATGCTTGTTATTAATTTCATATACTAGTTCAAATCCATCAGTATTAAGGTATGCGTTAATTGCATCTTTTGCAGTCATAGCACCTTTTGGAGATTCAAAAACAATGTCATCAGTCCAATTAGTGGAGTACGCATATATTTTCCCGGTAACACCATCAACAGCGCCATATATATTGTTATATGAATATTCTATCCCCTCGTTATATCTGTTATACGTATATGAATAGCCTCCATATACATTCTTATCATTAACGATTTTTAAAACATAACCGCATTCTAAGTCGTTTGAAAGCTTCGTATCTTTAAACTTTTCAGGTTCCGTCTTTTTAATAAACGCCTCTAATACTTTTTTACATTCATCGTTACTATACTTAACATTTATGTCCTTCCACTCTTTAGAGTCTTTATCATAATACCCCGGTGTACTTGCTCTAAAATAAAGTATTTTTCCAGTCTTTGCATCAACAGTAGCAGATATATTAGCTCTATACGTATCGCCCTTGTCGTAGTCCACTTTTCTTGGATCAAACAAGTTAATTCTCCATACATATTCACTTTTCTCTTCATCATATCTACCATACTTTAAGCACAAGCTTGCATCTACTGCTTTAGCGTCTCCCGAAATAAGAAAACTCTTTTCACTTGTGATAATTTTTACTGCGTCTTCCTTAGAAATTAGTCCCTTTATTTCCTCTATCTTCTCAATCTCAGCCTCAGTAAATTTCGTGCTATTACTCATCATTGACTTACTTTCGGACTCCAAAGCATTTGTGTCTTGGTATTCGTCCATAGAAAAATATTCATCGTGCGTATCATAAATTTCACCGGTTTTAGCATCAATAGCGACATAATACTTGTCAGGAACGTAAACCAAATATGCCTTTACAACATTTTTTCCATCTACTTCTTCAACTTTATTTCTATATTGAAGTGACATATCTACATTTTCACCGATTTTTGCTTTAGCATCTTCCTCCGTAACCAATATTTCGCCACTTGGAATTTTTACATCATATTCCCAGTTACAAGAAAAACTTATAATATCTCCTGTATCATATCTTAATGTAACACTAACCGTATTATCCGGCATTTTAATGCCATTCTCTACTCGTGTAAAGTTATATGTATAGCTACTGGAATACATACCGTTAAATACAGCCTTTTCAAACACCATACGCTCAGCAATACTAGGAGCTAACTTTTTAATTTCAGCCTTTGCATTTTCCAAAAGTTCCTCTTTTAAAAATTTAGGTCCTACTTTTTCAAGATTTGAATTGTAAAAATTGTAGTATGAAATATTACCTTTATCATCGCAATTAACTCTTATAGATAATTTATAGTCTTTGTCTCTCCAAATCAAATTCCAGTAAGGATTTCTTGAATAATTATTAGAAACATAATTATAAGAAAATTCAGTAAGCTCCTCCGGTATATCTATTTTAGACTTAACATTTATAATCGCATTTTTTAACCCCTCCGACGAATCAGAAACAGTCGATGAAATCGGGTTTGCAACTAATCTGGTTGCTGCCATTGCCGGTGTACCGAAAGTCCCAATTGCAATACAAGGTGCTATCATTCCTGCTAAAATTTTTTTCATAATGAAAATTCCTCCTTTTAAATAAAATACACTTCACATTTAATTAGACGAACTACATTAAAAATATGTTTCATTAAAAAGGAAATCCCCTTTTGTTATTTTTAAACTTTTTCATCATTTTTTTCATTTCTTCGAATTGCTTCAACAATCTATTAACATCTTGAACTTGCATTCCAGAACCAGCCGCAATTCTCTTTTTACGACTTGCATTCACAATTTCAGGCTTTTCTCTTTCTTTTGGGGTCATAGACAAAATAATTGCTTCAACTCTAGCAACTTGCTTATCATCAATTTGAATATCTTTAAGTTGTGCACCCATTCCTGGTATCATGCCAAGTAATTGACTTATCGGTCCCATTTTCTTAATTTGTTGCATTTGGCTTAAGAAATCCTCTAATGTAAAAGTCGCCTCACGCAATTTCTTTTCAAGCTTTAATGCTTCCTCTTCTTCAAAGTTTTCTTGTGCTTTTTCAATTAGAGAAAGAACATCTCCCATTCCTAAAATTCTAGACGCCATTCTATCAGGATAAAAAGGTTCTAAATCACTTAATTTTTCTCCAACACTTGCAAATTTTATAGGCTTACCGGTTACCGCTTTAGCAGATAACGCAGCGCCACCTCTAGTGTCACCGTCTAGCTTACTCATAACAATTCCGCTAATTTCAAGTCTTTCGTTAAAAGCTGTAGCAACATTTAATGCGTCTTGACCTGTCATTGCATCAATAACAAGTAAAATCTCAGTTGGGTTAATTGCATTTTTTAAATTTGTAACTTCGTTCATAAGCTCCTCATCAACATGCAATCTTCCGGCCGTATCTACAATAACAACATCATTTCCTTTTTGCTTTGCTAATTTTATTCCTTCTGTAGCAATTTTAACAACATCCTTAGTTTCGCGCATAGCAAAAACAGGTATATCCAGTTGTTTTCCCAATACCTCTAATTGGTCAATTGCGGCAGGTCTATATACATCACACGCAACTAAAAGTGGTTTTTTGCCGTTTTTTCTAACAAAATTAGCTATTTTTCCACTTGCAGTAGTTTTACCCGAACCTTGTAATCCGGCCATTAAAATGACCGTTATACCATTTGGATTAAAATTAAGTTTACTTGGCTCTTTTCCCAATAACTCGATTAATTCCTCATTAACGATTTTTACAATTTGTTGGCCAGGTGTAAGGCTTTTTAATACATCTTGCCCCATAGCCTTTTCAGAAATTTTCGCAATAAAATCCTTAACGACCTTAAAGTTAACATCAGCCTCAAGCAAAGCAAGTTTTAACTCACGCGAAATCGCCTTAACATCTTCCTCCGTAACTCGTGATTTGCCACGTATTTTTTTCATTATTCCTTGTATCTTTTCTGAGAAACCTTCAAATACCATAATTATATATCCTCACAATTCTAAAATATGTAATCTACTTTTCATTTTTAAATTGTTGCTCCATAAGTTTTAATTTTGATTCCGTATCATATAAAACTTTTTCCGAACGCTTTAAGCTGTCTGAGACACCTTGTTTGCTTATATTAAGCTCCTCCGCGATTTCAGATAATGACAAATTATCTTCATAATATAAATTCATAATTTCTCTTTGACGCTCGGTCAACATATTGCCATAAAAATCGAGCAGCAATGCAATTTCCACATTTTTATCCATAAAAGTTCACCTCAAACTCATATATAGATGTAGTTTATACCATAACTTTTAAGTTTGTCAAATAAACACATTATATCAATTCTTCAAAGCCATTTTTTAGTTTAGACAATTCGCTGTTTGTATATCTTGTATCATTTGTAACTTCTTTCTTTACCCAACTCGGCACATTAAAAGAATTAGCCTCTTCCACACTGTCAAACTCAACCTCAAGACAAGCAAGTCCCTCTAAATTTCCTTTAAAAACATCTAATTCAAATTTCTTATCGTTTTCAAAAGTAATGTATCTATTCTTGCTTATCTTATTTATATCTTCTCTGCCTATTAACTTAGAATAGGCTTCTTTAGAAATCTTAAACTCTATTTCATTTCTTACTAAACTATTATCTGTACTAGATTTAAAAGTCATATAATATTCGGAATTAGAAATAGCTCTTATCCTAATCGCAGGATTATGCAAAATATATCCTTGTTCAATTTCCTTCTTCTCAAGTGTCAGTAAATCATACGGAATTTTATTAACATCTACCAAAAATTTTCTCTCAATCTCCAAATTCTTCATAAGTCATCTCTCCCAATTAAAATTTTAATCCGGTTTTTCTAATTGAAACTCCTAAAATAATACCAATAGCTGCCATATTAGTAAGCATCGCGCTTCCACCATAGCTCACAAACGGTAAAGGAATACCTGTTACAGGAACCAAGCCCATGGTCATTCCTACATTTATAAAAATATGGAATGCAAACATAGTAGAAAGTCCAACAACAATAAGCCTTCCCTCTTCGTCTCTAGCATCCTTTGCCACGAAATAACAATTTATTACTAAAGCAAGTAAAAGAATAATTAGCAAAGTCGCTATAATAAAGCCCATTTCCTCAGCAATTGCTGCAAAAATAAAGTCAGTAGTTTGTGCAAATAAATATCCCAGTTGTGTCTGAGTTCCACTATATAATCCCATTCCTGAAACTTGACCAGCTCCGACTGCAAGTTTTGACTGAAGTACATGGTAACCTGCACCGGTAGGATCTAGGGTAGGGTCTAAAAACACCTTTATACGATTTTTTTGAACATTTGACAGTAGACCAAAATACACTAACGGTACAGCCACTACAAGCATCAAAATTCCATATCCTATATACTTATAGTCAATTCCCCAAACAAAAACCATAGCTAAAACAGCGGCAACAAAAACCATACCCGTTCCGAAATCCGGTTGCTTTAAAATCAAAAGTATTGGTACGCCCAAAATTACTCCTATTCCTATTATTCTAAGTAAATATTCCTTTGTACTGTAACTTCTCTTTTTAAGTGATGTAAGTAACTTGGCAGTAGCCAAAATAAGAACAATCTTAGAAATTTCAGATGGTTGAAATGCTATTCTTCCATTAAAAAATTGGAACCAACTTCGTGCATTACCTTTAGGTTCAGTAAATAGTACGAGTACAAGCATAATCAAACATACCCCATAAAATACATACCAGTATTTTAAATACAGTTCATAATCTATGCTCATAACAGCAATTAAAGCTATTGCACCTATGACAATCGCTATTGATTGTTTCTTAACATTCGAGAAATTAGGGTCAGTAGAATGTGAAGCACTTGCCAGTCCTATCATCCCAATAATAAGGATAGCCACTATAAGTGCAATAATCCTAAATTCCTTACTTTTTACTATTTTCCAAAAATTCATCATCATCACCTATACTAAAAAAGGACGATGACTAACATCGCCCTTTTAATTTTACTTTTTCGCTGATTTTTTAGTAGATTTCTTAGGTTTTACATCAGTCTCAACATTCTTGGCTTTTTCAACTTTCTCTTCAATTTTTTCTTCTGCTTTTTCCTTTTCGATATTAATCTTTTCAGCATCTGACGATTTAACATTTAAAATTGGAATATTTGCAACCAATGCAGGAACAATTCTGTCACCGGCATCGCTCTTTGTTTTAGTAAGTTGAATATCCAAAGAATCTTCATCTATCTCCATATATTGTTTTATTACTTTTATAATTTCACCTTTAACCATTTCTAAGAATTGTGGCGAAACATTTGCTTTATCGTGAATTAACACAAGCTTTAATCTTTCCTTAGCCAAGTTTTTAGAATTTTCTTCCTTTTTGAATAGCTTTAAGATATTGTCAAACACAATTTACCTCTCCCTTCAATATAATCAACACAGACTATATTACTTTTTTTTCATTAGTAAACTTTTTATCTTGTCCATAAAACTATGTTTTTTCCAGTCTTCGAAAGGAACATCTTCCCCCATAATTCTTCTTACAATATTTCTGTATGAACTTCCCGCAAGAGACTTGTTATCTGTTACAGCCGGTTCACCCTTATTTGTAGCAACAATAATGCTTTGGTCATCAGGAACAACACCTATTAAATCAATAGCCAATATTTCAAGAACATCTTCTGTACTCATCATATCGCCACGTTTTACCATATCTTCTCTAACACGGTTTAATAATAGTCTAGGTTCTCTTATTTCATTAGCCTCTAGTAAACCGATTATTCTGTCTGCATCTCTTACTGCCGAGACCTCCGGAGTAGTAACAACTATCGCCCTATCCGCACCGGAAATGGCATTTTTAAAGCCTTGTTCAATACCCGCAGGACAGTCAACAATTATGTAGTCAAAATCCTTCTTTAATTCTTTGCAAAGTTTTTTCATTTGGTCCGGTTTTACAGCATTTTTATCCTTTGTTTGTGCTGCTGGGAGCAAATATAAACCTTCATAACGTTTATCTTTAATTAATGCTTGTTTAATCTTACAATTTCCTTCCACAACATCAACTAAATCATAAACTATTCTATTTTCCAATCCCATTACAACATCAAGATTTCTAAGTCCTATATCCGTATCAAGTAAAGCAACCTTCTTGCCTTGCAATGCTAGTCCGGTTCCTATATTAGCAGTAGATGTAGTCTTACCAACTCCACCCTTGCCGGATGTAATAACAATTACCTCTCCCATGTGCTAACCTCCTAATTTATTTAAAGCAAAAGTTATATTTTCTTTCAACGTAACTACTATATAATTTTATCTTCAAAATGTCAATTAGATATTCAAATGTTAAAAAAATATTTATTTAATTATACTTAACATTATTTTAAAAAAATATTTACATTTACGTAATCAAGTGATACAATTGCGTCGTGTCTAATTCAATCATTATTCACTTCATTAAGTGAAGCCGTGTCGACTACTAACTTGTAGTCAATGTAAGAAAGGAGTTCATATGAACCGTCAGTTTATCCACCAAACCCTGCAGAACTTAACTGTTCTCAACGCAAACACCTACTCAAGGATAGAAGTAATGGAAATCATATTCTTCTCCGCATTGTTGGACGTATTTGATGAACTAGTCAGTAAAGAAACAGACTTCTTGCGTGTCCAAGTAGACCCCTTTGACGAGATGGGCTATAAGATTTTAAAGGGCAACTCGCAAAAGGCGATTAGTTGTGCCTTCTTTACAAGTTTTATAGACGATTGGCAAAAGGCAGCCCAAAGGATTGAAGATGTTCTGTTAAAGCTCTCTGTAAGACAAGAAAATGATTTCTACATCGTCGCTATTACTGACGAGTAAAGAAAAGAATGCCATCATCCATTATGGATGGTGGCATTCTTTTACTTATTAAGTTTTTTATCTAATCTTTCCCAAGGCAAATCTAAATCATCTCTTCCGAAATGACCATATGCTGATGTTTGCTTATAAATAGGTCTTCTTAAATCCAAATCTCTTATTATTCCGCTAGGGGTTAAATCAAAATTATCTAAAACTATCTTTATAAGCTCGTCTTCTGACTTTTTACCTGTTCCAAAAGTATCAATTCTAATAGACACAGGCTTTGCAACACCAATTGCATAAGCTAATTGAATTTCACATTTTCTCGCCAGTCCTGACGCAACTATATTTTTTGCTATATATCTCGCCATATACGCAGCAGACCTGTCTACCTTTGTTGGGTCTTTTCCGGAAAAAGCTCCACCTCCATGACGTGCATATCCGCCATAAGTATCTACTATTATTTTTCTTCCTGTTAGCCCTGAATCTCCTTGTGGTCCACCAACTACGAATCTTCCGGTAGGATTAACATATATTTTAGTATTATCATCCATTAAGTTTTCAGGAATTACGGTCTTTATTACGTTATTAATAATATCTTCTCTTAATCTCTCTTGGCTAACATCATCAGAATGTTGTGCAGATACGACTACTGCTTCAATTCTGGTTGGTCTATCTTCTTCATCATATTCAACAGTAACCTGTGTTTTTCCATCAGGTCTTAAATATGATAAAGTTCCATTCTTTCTAACCTCAGTTAATCTTCTTGCTAACTTATGAGCTAAGGAAATAGGCATAGGCATTAATTCTGGGGTTTCATCGCAAGCGAACCCAAACATCATTCCTTGGTCTCCAGCGCCTAAACTGGTAAATTCAGAATTTTTCTCTTCTAACGAACGGTCAACTCCCATAGCTATATCACTTGATTGCTCATCAATGCTTGTAATTACACCACAAGTATTGCCGTCAAAGCCATATTTTGCTCTGTCGTACCCTATTTCTAGAACAGTATCTCTAACTATTTTTTGGATATCTACATAGCACTCTTCTGTACTAATTTCTCCCATCACATGAACTAATCCCGTTGTAGCGGTAGTTTCACAAGCCACTCTCGCCATAGGGTCTTCGGCCAAAATCGCGTCCAAAATGGCGTCAGAAATAGCATCACACATCTTGTCCGGATGTCCCTCTGTAACTGATTCAGATGTAAACAATTTCTTATTCATAGTAACTCCTCCTATTTACTTTATGTAAACTATGTGCTATAATTATGTTATTACTACAATATGGTAGTAATAACTGGTGCAATTACACCTGTTAGGATTTTCCCATTATGGGATGAACAATTTAGAAAGGTATAAAAAACATGGAAAACTTCACTCCCAAAACAACACTCAATGAACTCCAAGCTTCCATAGAAGCACAAAAAAGCGCTGCTAAAAAGGCTCTCGAAGATGAGCTCTCCGATATTATGGCGGAAATCACAGACGGCCTAAAAAAAATGCTTTCTGAAGCAAAAGCGGACAGCATTTTCTTTTATCCCACTTCTTGCTCCGTAGAAGTCAGATACACCGCAGACTCGATAGCTCCTAGTAATATTCCCGTTGATATTATGGGCACAATAGAGGGATTCGATATGCGCAGCAAAGAAACTATGCTTTATAATCGTTCACTTTGCCTAATCAACAGATCACTCTCCCGCGACGTAAATAAAAAGCTGACCGAAATTGGCTTCAAGTTTACTGATTGTACTGCCCTTTGTGGAAATACATACTATCTGGATATTTGAGTGTAAATTTTCTTTAACCTCATGTGTTCTTGCACATGAGGTTATCTCTTTGTATCATTTTATCAGCATTCTTATTTCTTCTATAGTTAAGTGCCTATACTTCCCTTCCTTAACTCCATCTATAACTATTCTTCCTATTGCTTGCCTATGTAGTGTAACAACTTTATGTCCTATTTCTTCGCACATCTTCTTAACCTGTCTGTTTCTTCCTTCATGAATAATTATTTCAACAATAGAATTTTTCTTAGTTTCTTTTACAATTCTTATCTTCGCCGGATATGTCTTTTTTCCATCAATATACACACCTTTTGCAAAAGTTCTCATTTCCTCCGCAGTAGGAACACCTTCCACCTCCGCTATATAGGTTTTGCTAACTTCGTGCTTAGGATGAGTAAGCTTATATGAAAAATCACCGTCATTAGTTAAAATAATAGCTCCGGTAGTATCTTTATCCAACCTTCCAACCGGGTAAAGTCTTACTTTTATATCATTTACCAAATGCAATATTGAAGGATTATCAAACTGATCCTTAGCTGCGCTTATATATCCGGCAGGTTTATTAAGTAATATATATACTTTTCGCTTTTGGGCTTTAACAATCTCATTATTATACATTACTTTATCTTTGCTAGGGTTTATTTTAGTTCCAAGTTCAGTCACAACTTCGCCATTAACCTTTACTTTTCCGGCTAAAATAAGTTCCTCAGCCTTTCTTCTAGATGCTATGCCACATTCGGCTAAATATTTCTGTAATCTACATTCCATAAAAGTTCCACTCCATTACTCTTCTTCTTTTTCTTCATGTTTATCTGACGCTTCCCCCGTATCACAAATTTTCACCTTTGTAATTCTCTTCTCTATAACCTCTTCAACTTTAAATAATAATCCATTAAATTCAAACTCGGGTTTACTTCCCTCTTCAGGGACAATTCCAAGGTGACCCATAATAAATCCGCCAAGTGTATCATAATCATCTATCGGAAGTTTTTTATCAAATTTTCTAGCCACCTCAACTAAACTTACTGTTCCGTCAACCAACTGTGTATTTTCATCAATAGGAGTAAAATCCATTGCCTCTTCGCCGTCATATTCATCAAAAATATTACCAACGATTTGTTCCATTAAATCCTCAACGGTTAAAATTCCGGCAGTTCCACCATATTCATCAACAACCGCAGCCATATACATTTTATTCTTCTTAAGTTCATTAAATATATCATCAATAACCTTAGAATCAGGCACAAAATATATAGGTCTCATAGCATCTTTCATACTAAATTTATCTTCATCACCGTCTAAATATTTTATTAAGTCTTTTGAATGAAACATTCCGACTATATTATCAATATCATCTTCATATACAGGATATCTAGTAAACATTTCTTCCTTCATAATAGCCATAACATCTTTTAACGTAGCATTTATCGGAATAGCCACTATATCTTTTCTATGAGTCATAACCTCAGCAGCAGTTATATTATTAAAATCGAAAACATTTTCAATCATTTCTTTTTCATTAACTTCAATAGTACCTTTTTCCTCACCTAAGTCAACCATCATACGAATTTCTTCCTCAGTAACCTCTTCTTCATTCGCATTAGGATCACCGCCTGTAAGACGTATAATACCATTAGTTGAAAATGTAAGTAATTTTACGAAAGGTCTGGCTATTTTTTCAAAAAATGTCAAAACTCCAATTGCCATCATAGATAAAGCTTCACTATGTTGCATCGCAATTCTCTTTGGAACTAATTCACCAAAAACCAAAGTAAAGTATGACAAAATTATTGTAATTATAACCAATATAACAACAGACAAAACATCCGCTGAAATATAATTTAATACACTCTGTGGCATCACTTGCATAATTTTACTAGAAAAACTGTCAGCAGCCACCGCACTGGCAAGTAATCCGGATAATGTTACGCCAACTTGAATAGTAGCTAAAAATTTACTCGGCTCTTTAATAAGTTTTTCAATTTGCTTAGCCTTCTTATTACCGTCTTCCGCCATTTTCTTAATCTTCGCATCATTTAATGTAACAATAGCCATTTCAGACGCAGCAAAAAAAGCATTAGTAAAAATCAAGAAAATCAAAAAGAAAATTTGAAGTAACAAATTACCATCGTCCATTTTTATAGAATTCCTCCTCATAAAGTATATTTATGATTAATGATATATTATTAATTAATTATTGTCAATGTAGAAAGCTATTAATCAAGCGTATGAGAATTTATTATCCTTTAGCCTACCTTTATACTCACTTTTATAATTCTTCTAAAATCTTTTTTCTTAACCGTAACTTTAAGGTTGGCATAAGTAAAACCTTCACCCTCAGCAGGAATTCTTCCAAGTTGCTCTATAATCCACCCACTAACGGTTGTTATATCAGGGAATTTGTTTTCTAAATCAAAGAATTCAAAAAACTTGTCAAGGTTTAATCCGCCGGTCACACAATATTCATCATTTGAAACCTTTTCAATTTCCGGATTAACTTTATCGTGTTCATCCCAAATTTCTCCAACAAGCTCCTCCAAAACATCTTCAAGAGTAACAATTCCCATAGTTCCGCCATACTCATCAGCCACAATTGCCATATGTGACTTAGAATGTTGTAAAAGTTTTAGCAACTTCGAGATTTTTATAGTTTCACTAACAAACTGAACAGGTTTTATTATGCTAATAACAGACTGTTTTTTATGTATAACAAATTTATTAAAGTCTTTCTCATTTATAATTCCCACTATATCATCTATATCTTCATCATAAACAGGGAATCTCGAAAAACCGCTTTCAAAGATTTTCTCCTGTATTTCGTTAGCAGACTCATTTTTTTGAATAGCTATAACATCAACTCTCGGGGTTAGAATATCTACCGCCTCAAGGTTATTAAAACCAATAGCATTTCGAATTATCTCTCCCTCTTGTTCATTAAACTCGCCTTCTTCCTCAGCCTCTTGAACAATGTTTAATAATTCTTCTTCTGTATCTAGCTCCTCTTTCTTAAAAATTTTATCCACAATGCCACGAATTTTTCCAAAATGTTGTTCATTATCTTCTTCTGACATAACTGTATCCCCTTTCAAAAAATCCTTCATTATACATATCGGCAATTTTTGTAAGAAATTAATTACTCATATTTTTTCTACAAGCAAATACCCTATTCTCTCCGCTCTTTATAGCAATACCGGTTATAACTTTATCTTTTATTTCAATCGCTTCTACATTAAACTTATCAGTACAAATATATTTCCCGTTTTGCTGTCTTATGTTACATTTCTCCTTGGGTATCCATATAAATGGTGCTGTATATAGTTCTCTTCCAATTCCCCAATTAAAGCAAGCTCTCTTAAAGCTGTCTGATGCTTGTCCTTTCTCTTGCTCTGTATTGCTTTCTGTTCCCACATCCTCTTTATATATCCATTGCTTTTTATCGTTATCCCATATAGATACTGTACAATATAATTTTCCATCTTTAAACTGATGCTCTCTCTTCCACCCGTACGGTCCAACAGTTTCGTCTAACATATCCATATCTACCCTTGCATCTTTATACAAAAGCAAACTAACTCCATTTTCCTTAACACTAGCAATCCTACAATCAATTTCATCTTTATTTAAATCTCTAAACATAGATTTTTCCATATTTAACACCTTCCTAAAAATATATTAACCATTATTTTGTGGTAGATGTGTTTTAATTTATTCTTATTTTGGAAAAACTACGTTAAAAAGCAAAAAACTACGCAGGAAAACCTGCGTAGCAAAATTTATCTATTCCATATCAATACAAGTTGCTTCAACCAAACATAAAAGCAATTGTAATAAACTTACCCACGTAAATATAAAGAAAAATCCAAGAATTCCAAACAATACTGCAGCAGCAACTCCAGTAGTAATAGCCGAAACGGCAAGTATTACAATTGCTAAGAAAACCGTTCCAATCGCACCTATTGCTAAGCATTTCCCATTTTCACAGACACATTCAGTAGCTTCATCTTCCGAGAATAATGCTATTAATATTAATAAAACTATCGCTAACAATCCGATTCCAAAAGCAATCCAAGCTATTGGAAGAAAATTAGTAATAACTCCAGTATTAACTAAAACTCCGGTAATGATGCCAAACACTATGCCTATAATCGTGGGAATTATACACCTTCCACATCTGCACTCACACATAATTAATTCCCTCCTTGTAGGTTTAATACCTACAATACATAATATACATGTTTTGTGCAAACTGTTACTATTTACTAATTATATATAATCTTTGGGAAAAAATATCCCCATTGATATTTGCATATAGTTATTTCAGAATTTCCAGGTACTCTTGTAATAATCTCAACAATTTCGTCCCCGTCCAAATCAACTAACTCCACTGTTTCATCAAGGCTGTATTTTTTATCTTTTAAATTAACCAATGTAGTAATAACTTCATCTTCACTATCAAAAGCAATAATTCTTGTACCATTATTAGCACCCGAAAAACAAACTATTTTTTCATTCTTTTGGTCATTATCTAAATCAACACTTATTGCTGTATAAGTTTCATATTTCTTTAATAAGGAATGTCTCTCAAAAAAGTTCTCTCCTAAGTCATTTATTTTTTCTGTTTTTGGAGCATCAATACTTCTATTATCCGAGAAACTCAACTTACTTTCTGCATTTATCTTTGAGTATTTATCATTTCCTCTACTTATTAACTTGTAGTCTCCAACTTCGTTCTTTACTTCATAACCATCATAAAAAACTTTAGCATCCGAATAACTGTATACATCATTTTCATAATTAAATGCTGGTGAGAATTTAGAAGTTTTAGCACTATATTCTTTATCAGTAAGAAGTACAATTTCTCCCTTGGTTGTTAAAGTATAAATCTTATAGTTCGATTCTTCTCCATTTCTTGAGGTAATATAAGAAAAATCAAGCATTCCGTCTTTATTATAATCCTTAAAAAATATTCCGTAATCGTTGCAATTAGAAATATCTATACTTTCAGCAACCTTCTTCTGACTAACAAGCATATTCCTATACAAGAAGTCAATAACAATATCTCCAACATTATTATTTGCATTACAGAATTCAACCACAAATGTGTAATTATCAATATCTTTAGAGAAAAGAAGCTCACCCGAAAATCTATAAACATTTGACACATTATCTATAACATTGTTGTTTCTATTATTTAACTCATCACCAAATAAAATAGAAAGGATAACACCAATAATAAGCAATGTAATTACAAAAGTAGCAACTGTTATTCCAAGTACCTTTTTCCACTTTTTTAATGGAGCTTTCTTTTCAACTTTTACTTCTACTTTTTCATCAACCTTCTTTTCTTCATCCATTGCCATTTCCCCCTTCTAAAATTTTTGTAACCTCCACTTTCATATGTTTATTACCACCATAAACTCCCTCTATTAAGACATGTGTTGGTTTTGTATCTTTACTTGGTTGCACAAACTGAACTACCTTAGGTTCTATTTTATGATTTCGCATCGCACATAAAATATCACAAAGCCTATCCGGTCTATGTATCATAAAAAATTTACCAAGAGGCTTTAATAACATAGCAGACGTATAAATAATATCATCTAAATTGCACAATATTTCATGCCTTGCAATAGCTTTAGTATCTGCCTCATTTACTACCCCGCATCCAGCATTTCTATACGGTGGATTGCAAGTAACAACATCAAACTTAGACTTGCCTAAAACTGACGGCATATTTTTTAAATCGTCATTTATAATTTTTAATTTCTCTTGAAGATTATTTAGTTTCACATTCTCATCTGCGAGTTTCGCAACCTTTTCTTGAATTTCCACACCTATAATCTCCTGTGCCGGAACTTTTGCAGAAAGTAATACCGGTATAATTCCGTTTCCCGTGCATAAATCCACTATACGTGCACCAACTTTACAGTACACGAAATTAGCAAGCATTACAGCATCAATTCCAAAGCAAAACATATCTGTATCTTGAATTAACTTAAGTTCATTTATTCCTAAATCATCAATTCTTCTCATTTTTATCTTCCTTGCTAGTTGCAAAATGTCCCATAATTTTTATTACTAAGTATAAAATAGTTAAAACCAAAAAAACAGCTGCCATTCCAACACCCATAATCTTTAATCCGGCGTTTAAATTTTCTTCCATAGTCATAGAATCAAGTTTATTATTTATTTCTACTGTTGTTAAAGTTTTCTCTTCTAAATTATCGTTTTCTGAAACATAAATTTGAGTTGGTCCATCAGCCGAACTAATTATTCCAATATTCCCTATATTATCAAACATCCACGTTCATTCCTTTCCTATAAAAATAGCTGCGCCAAAGCAATAATACATCCACCGGCAATAGCAGAACCAAGTTGACCAGAAACATTTGCACTTACTGCCTGCATTAAAATAAAGTTGCTAGGGTCTTCATCATGTGCAATTTTTTGAACAACACGTGCAGACATAGGGAACGCAGACACACCAGCCGCACCGATCATAGGGTTTATCTTCTTCTTCAAGAATAAATTCGCGATTTTTCCAAATATAACACCTGTTGCAGTTCCAAAAATAAACGCACATAATCCCATTAAAAGTATCATTAATGTTTGAGGTCTTAAAAATGACTCGGCTGTCATTGTAGAACCAATTGTGATACCTAAAAGTAAAGTAACTAAGTTAGATAATTCATTTTGAGCGGCGGCAGATAATTTTTCCAACACTCCACAAACTCTTATCAAATTACCAAACATAAGTAATCCCACTAAACTTACACTCATAGGAGAAATGATACCTGCAACTAAAGTAACAATTATAGGGAAAAGTATTAATAACCACTTTGGAGCCGGTTCTTCCACATATTCCATTTTTATTTGACGTTCCTTTTTTGTGGTAAGTAACTTTATTACAGGTGGTTGAATAATAGGAACTAACGCCATATATGAATATGCTGCAACTGTGATTGCAGGAAGTAATAATGGTGCTAGTCTGTTAGCAACATAAATTGAAGTAGGTCCATCAGCAGAACCAATTATTCCAATTCCACATGCTTCAAAAATATTAAACCCAAGTGCTATTGCCATTAAAATTGTTAAGAAAATTCCCATTTGGGCAGCCGCACCGAAAAATATCATAAAAGGATTTTTTAGAACTGGCGTAAAATCCACCATAGCACCTATTGCTATAAAAATCAAAACAGGAAATATCTCTGTTGTAATTCCTATATCATACATAAGTTTTAAAAATCCAGGTTCTTCAGCAGTTCCAATAACCGCCGAAAATGGAATATTTGCTAAAATAGCTCCAAATCCTATAGGTAGTAATAACATTGGTTCATATTGCTTCTTTATAGCTAGCCAAATCAAAATTCCACCTATTAAAAACATTACTCCGGTTTGCCAAGTTAGGCCTGTAAACCCTTTTAATAACTCTTCCATTTTTCATCCTCCGTAAAAAATTATAAATTTTCTGCACCAAAAGAATTAGGTAACAGTTCCTCCATATCAAATATTTTAACTTCTTTGCCTGTTTCATTTATCGCTATAAAAACAGTATCTTTATTACAGAAATCCTTTAACCTTTGTCTGCATCTTCCACACGGTGTGCAGAAATTCTCTGCATTCAAATCGCGATTTTCAGGCTTTCCGAAAGTAACAACATATTTAATCGGGCTTCTTTCTGAAAGTAAATACGAAGAAATTGCGCCAACCTCAGCACAAGTAGAATCCCCATTTGCGGGTTCCCAATTCACACCCAAAAAGCACTCACTGTTTTCATCAATTATAGCCGCACTAACATTATAATTATAATACTCTGAAACTGATTTCTTAGAAATAACAATCAACTCATCAATTATATCTCGCATTAAATCAGGTAACTCTTCGACCGACTTCCTCTCCATTTATTCTTCCTCCTTATTTATTTTGTAATTTCTAGTTAGAAACATTCCATCTTTATAACCTTGAATACTATTATCGTTATCCGCATTTTTTAGTCTCTTAGACGCGAGCAAGCAATATCCTTCTTCTCTTTCAATACCACAAAAGCGTCTATTTAATTTTTTAGCCACAACCGCCGTAGTTCCCGAACCTAAAAATGGATCAAAAACCATATCTCCTTCATTAGAAGAAGCTAAAATAAGCTTTGCAATAAGTTTTTCGGGCTTTTGGGTAGGATGCTCTGTATTCTCAGGCATAGACCAATATGGAACTGTAATGTCAGTCCAAACATTTGCCGGATGAGTAAATCTAAATTTTTCCCCATTTTCATAAAACCAGTCTTTAGCCTTACCCTCTTCATCTTTATATGGAGCAATAACCTTCTTTTTAACCTTCACAGAATCTATATTAAAAACATAATCCTTGTCGTCCATCGTGCAAAAATATATATCTTCAATATTGTTCTTCCAGTTTCTATCACTCCCCCGACCTTTTTCTCGCTCCCAAGTAATTCTATTTTTTATATAAAAGTACTTGCTTAACACTTGGTAGTACAAAGGAGACGTTCTCCAATCACCACAAAAATACAAAGTTCCATTCGGCTTCATTATTCTAGGTAACTCCTTTACCCATTTTTCAAGCCATTTGATATACTCATTATCATTTGTCCTATTAAACCTAGTACCATCATATTCCTTTGTTAAATTATATGGTGGATCTACCACTAATAAATCAACAAAATTGTTGGGTAAGCTTTTAAGTTGGCTAAAAGTATCTCCATTAATTACTTTATTCTCAAACTCGTTATCTTTTGCTAAAAACTCTTCAAATAAATTATCTTTTTCGTCATATATGTTTTCTATTTTTAGTGTTTTATTTCGGCTCATTTTTATTCCTCTTAATCCATTTTTACAAACTCAATTTCGTCTCCGGTACTTGGGCCGATTTTATACGTAGCCACTGTACTTCCTTGTGTAATTTTTATCTCATATTCAGGATTTGTAGACGGTCTGTCATAGCTTAGCATAAGTCCGTAATTAGGAGTAATTGGCTCATCAATTAAAACAGCATCATCTTTATTACTTGGTACATAAGCCTCTTCAAAATCATCCCACATAAGTGCTGTTACAGTTATTCTTCCTCCTACTTCAAATGGTAAAACAAGCAGATTTCCTTTTGCTTTATTACCTAAAACATAATGTCTAATCGGTACTTTTATTTCATTTATCTCATCTGAATCTAATTCATCTTCGTAATTTCTAATTGCAAAAACTCTTGCTACCTTTGTATTAGGTTTACTTATCTTTAAAACTTTAGGCAACTCATTTTCAGGGAAATTATTGTTGATAATTTCTACCGGCTTATCCGGATCAACAGTAGGTACTAAATAAACATATGACCCAATGGCTACAACAACTAAAGCCAACACACAAATTACTGCAATTAAAATTTTTTCCTTCATAATAAATTCCTCCCAGAATAATACTCTACAACTAATTTTATCGGTATTTTACAAAAAAAACAATAGATATTTCTTCATTTATATCCATATATTTTGCATTGATACCAAAATAGCCATTATGTTACTATTTAAATAGAAAACACCAAGGGAGTTGGTCATATGAAGTTTCTAAAAAAAATAGTAGTATCATTAATTGTACTGCTACTGTTTTTCCAGTTATCCAATGCAAGTAGTAATATTAGCATCAAAGTAAATGGAAAGTATCTCTCCCCAGATGTCCCTCCATTTATAAAAAACTCATCTACTTACGTTCCTATTCGTTTTATCTCAGAAGCTTTAAATATAAAAGATATAAAGTGGGATGCAAAATCCAATTCAGTTACAATAAAAAATCTAGAGAAGACTCTAGTATTATTTGTAAATAAAGACTACGCATATATAAATGATAAATATATAAAACTTGAAAATAATGCATTGATATCAAATTCTCGTACGTTTGTACCGGTAAGATTTATTTCTGAATATTTTAATGCATATGTCGATTGGGACGACACAACTCAAACAGTACTTATAACTTCAAATAAAACAGTTGAGTCTACAAGTAATCCTTCAAATTCAAGTATTCAATTCTCCAATTATGATGACGCTGTGTACTGGTTATCAAGAATAATTGAAGCCGAAGCAAGCGGAGAACCATTTAAAGGAAAAGTTGCAGTTGGAGAAGTAATTCTAAATCGTGTAAAATGCAAAGAATTTCCAGACACGATATGGGGAGTAATATTTGACAAAAACTTTGGGATACAATTTGAGCCGGTAGCAAATGGAACAATCTATAATACACCATCAGAAGATAGTATATTAGCGGCAAAAACCGCATTAAACGGCTCTGATTATGTAGGTGAATGTTTGTACTTTCTAAACCCAACAATAGCAAAAAGCACATGGATAACTAAAAACAGAGAATATTATACGACTATATCAAAACATGAATTTTATGTTTAAAACAAAAATAAAGAGTATCCATACTGGATACTCTTTATTTTTACTTAGTCTACTAGTCTATTACCGTTAGCATCTGTATTTATGTTTCCACATAAAATCAATATTCCTTCAATTAATCCCCAAAGAGCAGCAATTCCGCATGTTACAATGGTAAGAACAATTTGAAGTATTCCTTTTTTAGTATAACCTAAATAGAAATTATGAACTCCCCATGCGCCTAGGAAAATACCAAGTAAACCAGCAACTAATTTGGACTTTGGTGTACTACCATTATTAATAGGACCATTGTTAACGGTTGCTTGTTGTGCACCTTGATTTAATGGTGCGCCACAATTTGTGCAATTGTTTGCACTGTCTTCATTTTGACTTCCACAATTAGGACAAAACATATTTAAAACCCCCTTAAATTATCTACCTCTTTTTAAAAGGTAGCATATTAAACAACATTTTTCAACATTTTTTATAAAATTTATTACAAATCAAAATAATTACTAATTTCTCTAAGCCCCTCAAAATTCTTTTGCCTATGATACTCATAAACAGCAATCGCAACAGAATTAGACAAATTAAGCGAGCGCGTATCGCCCAGCATCGGAATTCTAACACACCTATCCATGTTCTTTAATAATAAATCTTCAGGTAACCCCTTAGACTCTTTTCCAAATAGCATAAAAGCATCATCAGGATACTCCACCTCTGTATGATTTTTCTTAGACTTAGTAGAAAAGAAAAACATTTCTTTATCTTTATGAATATCTAAAAATTCCTGTAAATTTTCATAATAATATACCTCTAAGTCCTTCCAATAGTCCATTCCGGAACGTCTTAAGTACTTATCCGTAACTTCGAATCCTAAAGGCTTCACAAGATGTAGTATAGAACCGGTGGCAACACAAGTTCTCCCTATATTACCTGTATTTTGAGGAATTTCTGGTTCAACTAAAACAATATTCAATGCCATATATATTTCATTCCTTTCAAAAAAATCACATAATTTCAACCAAGAAATTATATGACTTTTTTGTGTTTTTTTCAAGTCTACAAAGTATCATTAATTAATATTGTTTTTGAATCCGGATACCACTCTACATCTGAATTAAGTGCCTCAGAAATAGCTCTAAGTGGTACTAATGTACGATTACCCACTATCTTTGCCGGTACATCGATTGTTTTTTCTTTACCATTTACCAGCATTTTATTGCTATCTACTTTTAGAAAAATACTGTTTTTTCCTTTTGTAACCGTTATAGTTCTTCCCTCTCCGTTCCAAATAACTTCAGCATCCAATGCTTCAAATATTGCTCTCATAGGCACTAGTGTTCTCGAATTTTCTATAAACGGTTTTTGGTCAAATTTCACCTTATCCCCATTAACAAACACCGTTATTTCATCGTTTTTGTAATACTTTTTAACTATATTCCAAACATATTTATCGCTTAGCATAGAACTATACCTGTAATGAATTTCTCCAGCTACATTTATATGTGTATCATTTAACTTTAACTGTTTTTCTATTTCTTTTCCCCTATACCAAACACTTTTACTATTTACCCCAACAGATTTATAATCTGCCAAGCCAATGTATAACTTTGTTCTAGAACCGCTTGCCACATTATTCCACCAACTAAGTAACTCAGCATAGTTTGCACTCTTATGTCCTACTTCCCAATAAATTTGTGGTGCAATATAATCAATCCAACTATTTTGTACCCATTTTTTTGTATCTGCGTAATGTGAATTATACGATTCTGTACCATTAGTATTACTTCCAAGAGAACTACTTGATGAATTCATCCAAATTGCAAAAGGACTTATTCCAAAAGAAACGTTTTTATTTGCCTTATGAACTGCCTCATTTATTTCCTGAATTAGCAAATCAACGTTATTTCTTCTCCAGTCTTCTATATTGCTAAAGCCGTTTCCGCATTTATTATATGTTTCTGTATCATTAAAAGACGTGCCCGGATAAAAATAATCATCCATGTGTATGCCATCTATTTGATAATTTTTAACTATTTCTACCGCACCATCTACTACCATTTTTCTTACTTCAGGTATTCCCGGGTTAAAGTAGTAATTTCCATCTGAATATTTCACTACATACTCGGGATGCTTTTTTGCAGGGCTTTCCGAACTTATTGACGCATACTCTTCGTCTCCTTTTTTAGTTATTCTATATGGATTAATCCATGCATGGACCTCGATGCCTTTCTTATGAGCCTCTTCCACTAAAAAGGTTAACGGGTCAAAACCATCTAATGGTGCAAGTCCGTTTTGTCCGGTCAAGTACTTACTCCAAGGAAAGATATCTGATTTATAAAAAGAATCTGCCGACGGTCTTACCTGAAAAAAGACTGCATTATATCCCATTTCAGATATATTATTAAGTATCGTTTTTATTTCACTTTTTAGTGTATTCACGTCCGTCGTTGGTGATAATGGATAGTCTAAATTATAAACTGTTGCCACCCAAATTCCTTTCATATCATCACTTATGTATGCTTTAGAAATTGAAGTCAAGCATATAGAACACATAACTATAAAAAATATAATTTTCTTCATAAGCATTCCCCTTAAAATTTATTTCAATAGTTATTTCTATTTAGAAAAAAGAAGTCCTTTAGGAAGTTTTAGACAAAAAAACGAGGCGGATAAAATCCGCCCCGTTTCCACTATCTTGTGCTCTCAATTTGGAAAATCCAATCGTAAAAGTCATATTCGGTTTCATTATCAATCGCAACCAGTACTCTCTCAAACATTTCCGAGAACTCACCTGCTTTAGCATACTTACCTGCTATAACAGACGCATAAAACTTTTTCTTTTCCTTCACGCCATTTCTCACAAATTTCTTAAGCCATTTAATATCCTCTTCAATTTTCTTTTTCTCTTCCGATTCCTCTTCGTCCTCAATAAGGTTCTCAACAATTTTCGCACGATAAGCCAACTTTAACGCATCATCAAACGTTCTAAGGAGAATACTTTCACCATTATTCTCCAAGATTGCATACGCTGCCGCGAGCTTAACCTTGTTGCTGTCCATAAGTGCATAATACTCGTTCATGGTAATTCCTCCTACAAAAAAATGAAAAGGTTGATAATATGTTAAATTCCTCATTTATTATATATGAGTGTCTTGTTATTGTCAACTTTAACTTTTACAATATTACATTTCCCATAAAATTAATTAGCATACAGCACACAATACCAGCAATAGTCGGCAATAAAAAAGCAACAATCATCCATTTAACACTATTGGTTTCTTTTTTTATAGTAAGTAATGTTGTAGCACAAGGAAAATGAAATAGAGAAAATGTCATAGTACAAAGTGCCGTAACCCACGTCCAACCGTTATTAACTAATATACTTTTTAACGCATCTAAACTTTCATATTCCATAAGCATACCAGTAGACATATACGACATAAGCATAACCGGAATAACAATTTCATTAGCAGGAATACCTAAAATAAATGCTAAAAGTATTGTTCCGTCTAACCCCATAATTCTCGCAAATGGTTCTAGAGATGTTGTGCAATAACTTAAAATACTAGCTCCTCCAACGCTCACATTTGCTAAAATCCAAATAAAAAAACCGGCAGGAATTGCAACAACTACTGCACGCCCCAAAACCGAAAGCGTCTTATCAAAAATCGAGCGAACAATAACTTTAAAAAACTGTGGCCGTCTATATGGCGGTAATTCCAGTGTAAAAGATGATGGCTCACCTTTTAATAACGTATTAGATAAAAATTTAGATACAATAAGCGTTGCGAAAATACCAATTAAAATTACTAAAGTAAGTAATAATGCTGACATAAACGAATTAAACACACCAAAACTTGACGCAAAAAACATAGAAATAATTGCTATTAACGTAGGAAATCTTCCATTACACGGTACAAAATTATTTGTAAGCACTGCAATTAGTCTTTCTCTCGGCGAATCTATAATTCTGCAACCAATTACACCACATGCATTGCATCCAAAGCCCATACACATCGTAAGAGCCTGTTTTCCATGAGCACAAGCCTTTTTAAAATATTTATCCATATTAAAAGCTATCCTTGGTAAATATCCCGAATCCTCAAGCAGTGTAAAAAGCGGGAAAAATATCGCCATAGGCGGTAACATCACAGACACAACCCATGCAAGAGTTCTATACATTCCATAAACAATAGCCTTTGCAAACGCAATTGGAATTTTTACTTTAATCAAAAACTCATATATCGATTCTTCAATTCCAAACAGTACTTTAGAAATAAGCCCTGACGGATAATTCGCGCCAACAATAGTAATCCAAAAAACAACCCCGAGCAGTAAAAGCATAATAGGAATTCCAAAGCGCTTGGAAGTTAAAATTCTATCTAATTTTCTATCTCTTTCATTGTATTTTGAATCTTCAATTTTAACACAAACCTTGTATATTCCTTCTGCCTTCTCCATAACAGACGTAACCAAACTATCCCTTATTTCATCTTTTTTAATTCCGTTCTCCTCAAGATATAAGTATAATTCTTCTAGTTTTTGACTTATCTTAGGTACTTTCATAACATCTATACCTAAACATTCTTTTATCCTGCTCCCTAAAGTTTCATCATAATCTAAAAGCTTTAAGGAAAGCCATCTAGTATTAAGTTTTCCTTTAGAAATATCCCTTAATCTCTCCTCTAGTTCAGAAATTGCGTACTCTATTCTTTCATCATACTTTACCCTGACTTTAAACCTTCTTTTTTCACTTCCAATTAGTTTTGAAGTTTTTGCTATAAGTTCTTTAATTCCCTTTCCTTGTCTCGCCTCAGTTCCCACAACTGGTACACCCAGTTGCAAAGATAGCTCATCTAAATCTATATTTATTTTTTTCTTTCTCGCTTCATCCATTAAATTAACGCATACAACCATATTGTCTGTCACTTCTGCTATTTGTAAAACTAAATTCAAATTTCTTTCAAGAGATGTAGCATCTATAACTACAATTGTAGCGTCTATGTCCCCAAAACAAATAAAATCCCTTGCAATTTCCTCTTCATATGAATTTGCAAGAAGTGAATATGTACCCGGAACATCTACCAAAGTATAATTATATATTCCATCACTATAGCTGCCCCTCGCATTAGAAACCGTCTTACCGGGCCAGTTACCTGTATGTTGTTTAAGTCCTGTCAATGCATTAAAAACCGTACTCTTGCCAACATTCGGATTACCGGCTAAAGCAATAGTCTTTTGCTTTAACTTCTTATCCGAGAACATAGCAGTTGTCTTACGAAAAAAACTCATACATATCCCTCTTTTCTGAGATATTATATGAGTTCTTTTCAAAACTTGTTAATATATGAAATCGGACTAATCCGTCTCAAAAATCGATTTTTATTTTCTTGGCATCTTCACCACGAATAGCAACAATAGTCCCACGAATTAGGTAAGCAGTAGGGTCACCCGAAGGACTGCTAAATAAAGCCGTAATAAATGCACCCGCAGTAAAACCCAAATCCAATAATCTTCTTTTATTTTTCTCGTAAGACACAAGAGATGCAACTTTTCCGGTACACCCAATCGGTAAATTATCTAGTGTATCCATAGCTATCTCCATTCCATCTTTTCTTATTTCATACTATATTATATGCTTTACACAAATTATTGTTAACTCTTACTTTAGCATAATATAAGCTGCCATTCTGCCGGAATCCTTATCGCCCTTTCTGTACGAGTAAAATCTTTCCGAATTACAAGCTGTACAAATTCCCTTACATTCAATATTTTCCCGTCTTATACCAGACTCAAGCAGCATTTGGATATTTGCATTCCATAAATCAACATATAATTTCCCGTTATCCTCAAACGCTCCAACAGGAAGTAACTTTTTAAACTGGTTGTATACATCCTCATTAACCTCGAAGCAACAAGGTCCAATAGAAGGCCCTATTCCCACTAAGATATCATCAGTCTTTGAGCCATACTTATTCACCATTTCTCGGACTGCCTCTCTACCTATAAACTTTATCGTTCCCTTCCAACCGGAATGGACAGAAGCGATAACCTCCTTTTCAGGGTCAAAAAACAAAAGAGGTACACAATCAGCATAGCAGGTAGCAAGTAACTTTCCTTTGCAATTAGTCATAAGACCATCATATTCTAATATGTTATTTTTAGTATTCTCGTCAATAATTCTTATATTTTTGTCATGTACTTGATTAACAAAAAACATATCTTTTTCCTCGATTTTAAGCTCAGTAGCAAGTTTTTCCTTGCTTAAAATAAAATCAGGAGAAATAACATCAATATGCATAAAATCATTTCCACGACAAGTAATCCCATGTTCAATAACATCCGAATATTCCTCAAACATCTTAAATTTTACTTGCTCCATAGCTACCTCCTATTTTTACTCAACAGTAACTGATTTTGCCAAGTTTCTTGGCTTATCTACATCGCATCCTTTATCCACTGCGCAGTAGTATGCAAACATTTGAAGAGGAACAACCTCTAAAATTGAAGTTAATCTATCATCTAGCTTAGGTAAATATAAAACTTCATCAGCGACTTCGGCAATTTTTTCATTGCCTTCTTGCGCTAATGCTATAACAATAGCCCCCCTTGCTTTTACCTCTTTTATATTACTCAACATTTTTTCAAATAATTCATTTTGAGTTGCAAGCGCAAAAACAACTGTTCCCTCTTCGATTAACGCAATTGTTCCATGCTTTAACTCTCCCGCAGCATACGCCTCAGAATGAATATATGAAATTTCCTTTAGCTTAAGAGAACCTTCCATTGCAACCATATAATCAAGCCCGCGTCCAAGATAGAAAATATCTCTTTCTCCATGATGCTTTTTAGCCATACTCTCGACAACATCCATTTTACCCAATAGCACATCCATTTTCTCCGGAATTGTTAGCAACTCTTGAACCAAATTCTTGGCTTCATCTAACTTTAAGTTTCCACTCAAAACACCAAATTTAATTGCAATCATATACATAGCTGAAAGCTGAGTTGTATAACCCTTTGTTGAAGCAACAGCAATTTCAGGACCTGCCCAAGTGTAGATAACATCATCTGCTTCTCTAGCAATAGAACTTCCGACAACATTAACAATACCAAGAATTTTTGCACCCTTTTTCTTTGCATCTCTTAACGCAGCCAAAGTATCTGCTGTTTCACCGGACTGACTTACAATTATAACTAAAGTTTTATTATCTATTATAGGGTTTCTATATCTAAACTCCGATGCGATATCTACTTCAACCGGGATTCTAGCAAAATTCTCGATTAAATACTTCCCTACCATTCCGGCATGATATGCACTTCCACATGCCACAATAAAAATTCTGCTTACATTTTTTAAGTCTTCTGCAGTCATATGAATTGTGTCAAACTCAATCATACCACTCTTAACTCTTGGCATAATCGTGTCATGTATAACCTTAGGTTGCTCGTTCATTTCTTTTAGCATAAAATGTTCATATCCGCTTTTCTCAGCAGAAGCAATATCCCATTCAACTTTAAACACATTTTTACTAATAGACTTTTTATCCAAGTCACAAATTTCAACCTTATCACGAGTTAAATGAACTATTTCTAAGTCATTTAATAAATATGTATCTCTTGTATATTCTAGAATTGCAGGTATATCAGATGCAATAAAGTTTTCATTTTCACCAATTCCAACAATTAAAGGACTATCCTTTCTTACAGCAACAATTTCATCGGGATTGTTCTTATTTATCATTCCGATTGCAAAAGACCCTTTTATATCATGAATAACTTTTATTAATGTATCTACCAAATCACCGTTATAGTACATTTGTGCCAGGTGAGCTATTACCTCTGTATCAGTTTCAGAATAAAACTTATACCCCTTTTCGATAAGCTCCTTTTTTAAATCCAAGTAGTTCTCAATAATTCCGTTATGGACTACCGCAATATCTCCCGAATTACTTAAATGAGGATGAGAATTTTCATCAGATGGTGCACCATGAGTAGCCCACCTTGTATGACCTATTCCAACTGTTCCGTGAGGCATTCTTCCCTCGAATCTTGAGACTAAATCAGCCAATCTTCCTTTAGTTTTTATAACACTCGTTTCTCCATTAGAGATGACTGCAATTCCTGCAGAATCATATCCTCTATATTCTAACTTGCTAAGTCCGTTTATTAAAACAGGAGCTGCGTCTCTTTTACCTATATATCCAACTATTCCGCACATAATCTTTCCTCCATTTTTTATTTTTTCGTATACGAAAACAAACCGTTGCTTACGACGGCATTTTCGCTTTTTACTAAATCAAATTAATTTATATGTATTAACCAATTAAAATTCTAATTAAATAATTTGCATTTCGTTTTGTCCTTTGGGTTACCCTAAAGTTTTGTGAAAATGCTTACGACTCTAAAAATCGAGCCGGAGAACCATCCGCCGATTATTTCGATAAG